>JANOLL010000253.1:0-8031 GCA_031419775.1 Polaromonas sp.
ACCGTTCGCCCTGAGCCTGTCGAAGGGCGTTCTCGCCAGTATCCATACCCACTATTTTTGGAGAAGAAGATGAAAGTTTATTACGACAAAGATTGCGACTTGAGCTTGATCAAAGGGAAAACGGTCGCCATCATCGGTTACGGCAGCCAAGGCCATGCTCATGCGCAAAACTTGAACGACAGTGGCGTGAAGGTGCTGGTCGGTCTGCGCAAGGGCGGCGCTTCATGGGACAAGGTTGGCAAGGCGGGCCTCACGGTGATGGAAGTCAACGAGGCGGTCAAGGCCGCTGACGTGGTGATGATTCTGCTGCCCGACGAGGATATTGCCTCCGTCTATAAAAACAACGTAGAGCCCAACATCAAACAGGGCGGGTCACTGGCTTTTGCGCATGGCTTCAATGTGCACTACAACCAGGTCGTGCCCCGTACTGACCTGGACGTCTGGATGGTCGCGCCCAAGGCTCCCGGCCACACCGTTCGCAACACCTACACCCAGGGCGGTGGTGTTCCCCACCTGGTCGCTATTCATCAGGACAAAAGCGGCAAGGCACGTGACCTGGCCTTGAGCTACGCGATGGCCAACGGCGGCGGCAAGGCTGGCATCATTGAAACCAATTTTCGCGAAGAGACCGAGACCGACCTGTTCGGCGAGCAGGCTGTTCTGTGTGGCGGTGCGGTTGAACTCATCAAAATGGGTTACGAGACGCTGGTTGAAGCCGGTTACGCCCCTGAGATGGCTTATTTTGAATGCCTGCACGAGCTCAAGCTGATTGTTGACCTGATCTACGAAGGTGGCATCGCCAACATGAATTACTCCATCTCCAACAATGCGGAATATGGTGAGTACGTGACCGGTCCAGAGGTGATCAATGAGCAGTCGCGCATAGCCATGAAAAACGCTCTCAAACGCATTCAGAGCGGTGAATACGCCAAGATGTTTATTTCGGAAGGCCGCACCAACTATCCCAGCATGACCGCGCGCCGCCGCTTGACGGCTGAACATTCGATCGAAAAAGTTGGTGGCCAGCTGCGCGCCATGATGCCTTGGATTGCCAAAAACAAGTTGGTCGACCAGACCCGCAATTGACAACTTGACCCGCAGGTTCTGTCCTGATGAAAGCCGCGCGAAGCCCTTGCGCGGCTTTTTTTAATGGGCACCCAGACTTTCACGCGCAGTGCGATGCCAGTCTGATGCCCGATTTGGTATTCTCAACAGTTGTTCAGGAGTATTTTTATGCATGATGGCGAAGAAGCCGGTTCAACGCCTGAGTCGCTTGTGGTGCGCAAACGCCGCAAGGGTATCTATATATTGCCCAACCTGTTCACCCTGGCGGCTTTATTCGGCGGCTTCTACGCCATTGTGATGGCCATGAACGGCCGGTTTGACCAAGCCGCCGTTGGTGTATTTTGCGCGATGGTGCTGGACAGTCTGGATGGCCGCATTGCCCGCATGACCAACACCCAGAGTGCCTTTGGCGAGCAGATGGACTCGTTGTCTGACATGGTGTCTTTTGGTGCGGCGCCTGCGCTGATCGCTTATGTCTGGGCACTGACAAGTCTGGGGCGATGGGGCTGGATCGGTGCTTTTGTCTACTGCGCTTGTGCGGCCCTGCGCTTGGCGCGTTTTAACGTCAACACGGCAGTCGTTGACAAGCGGTTTTTTCAGGGATTGCCTTCGCCGGCTGCTGCTGCGCTGGTGGCTGGTTTTATCTGGCTCATGACCGATGCAGGCATCAGCGGGCTGGAAGTGCGCTGGTACACCTTTGTTCTGACCCTGTATGCCGGTCTCACCATGGTGACTAACGTCCCGTTTTACAGCTTTAAAGATGTCAGCATGAAACGCAGCGTACCGTTCGCGGTGATTGTGTTGATTGCATTGGCTATCGCCGTGATTAACATTCATCCGCCGACTGTAATGTTTGGCCTGTTTGTGATTTATGGCTTCTCTGGCTACGTGGTGTACGGGTGGCGCAAGGCTAAGGGCTTGCAGACCAGTGTCATTTCTACCTCGACGGAGGAGCCCGATGAGCGCGGACTTCACAAATAATTTGTGCTACATTGCACCTATGAAACACATTTCGCTAGTACTTCTGCTATCTGCCAACGGGCGGAGTCGGTAGCGTACGCGTACACCTGATCCAACGGCCCGTTTGCACCAGCAACGGGCCGTTTTTGTTTTGGGGTTGCTGTTTTTTTGCTTAAAAGCTACCTGGAGAATGCCATGACTGAAAAACTGATTATTTTCGACACCACTTTGCGTGACGGTGAGCAATCGCCTGGCGCTTCCATGACGCGTGATGAAAAACTGCGTATTGCGCGTCAACTGGAAAGGCTGAAGGTCGATGTGATTGAGGCGGGTTTTGCCGCCAGCTCCAACGGCGATTTTGAGTGTGTCAAGGCGATTGCCGAAGTGATCAAGGACTCGACCGTGTGCTCTTTGGCCCGCGCCAACGACCGGGATATTTCCCGGTCGGCGGAGGCCTTGAAATCCGCCAAATCGGGTCGATTGCATCTTTTTTTGGCCACCAGCGCCCTGCACATGGAAAAGAAATTGCGCATGACACCAGACCAGGTGTTCGAGCAGGCCAAACAATCGGTGCGTTTTGCTCGCAACCTGATGTCGGACATTGAATTCAGTCCTGAAGATGGCTACCGCTCGGATCCTGACTTTTTGTGTCGAGTGCTGGAGGCTGTGATCAAAGAGGGGGCCACCACTATCAATGTGCCTGATACGGTCGGGTATGCCATTCCGGAGCTTTACGGACAGTTCATCAAAAACCTTCGGGAGCGCATTCCCAACAGTGACCAGGCTGTCTGGTCCGTGCATTGCCACAATGATCTGGGTATGGCGGTGGCCAATTCTCTGGCTGGCGTGATGGTGGGTGGTGCGCGGCAGGTTGAATGCACCATCAATGGTTTGGGTGAGCGCGCTGGCAATTGCTCGCTCGAGGAAGTGGTGATGGCCATCAAGACCCGCAAGGACTATTTCGGTCTTGAAGTCGGGATTGACACCAAGCACATCTTGGCCACCAGCCGAATGGTCAGCCAGACCACTGGTTTTGTCGTACAGCCCAACAAGGCGGTAGTCGGTGCCAACGCCTTTGCGCATGCCTCAGGTATTCATCAGGACGGCGTTCTCAAGGCGCGCGACACCTACGAAATCATGCGGGCTGAAGACGTCGGCTGGAGCGCTAACAAAATTGTGCTCGGCAAGCTCAGTGGACGCAATGCGTTCAAGCAGCGCTTGCAAGATCTTGGCGTGGCGATGGAAAGTGAGTCCGATATCAACAACGCCTTCATCAAGTTCAAGGACCTCGCTGACCGCAAGAGCGAAATTTTCGACGAGGACATCCTTGCGCTGGTCAGCGATGAAAGTGTCAGCCATGACAACGAGCAGTACAGTTTCGTGTCTTTGTCTCAGCACAGTGAAACCGGCGAGCGCCCACAGGCGAGCGTTGTGTTTACGGTCGAAGGTAAGGAGGTCAAAAGCAAATCGGACGGTAACGGCCCTGTGGATGCTTCCCTGAAGGCCATCGAATCGCATGTCAAAAGTGGCGCTGAAATGGTGCTTTATTCAGTCAATGCCATCAGCGGTTCCACAGAAAGCCAGGGAGAAGTGACGGTTCGACTGCAAAATAGCGGACGCGTCGTCAATGGCGTTGGTTCCGACCCCGATATTGTGGTGGCGTCCGCTAAAGCCTATTTGAGCGCGTTGAACAAGTTGCAAAGTAAAGCTGACCGGGTGGCAGCGCAGGGGTAAACTTTGTCAGCCTGAGAATTAATTCAATGAATTCAAGCACTTAGCATGTTTTTCAGGTGTCAAAAGTAATGTAGACAGCAAAATACTGAAGTGCTAACTGTGTTTTTAGGAAAGTCACGCAAGTTTTTGATATTGCGTGACTTTTTCTATTTGTATACACTCTGCAACATGCGCTCACTGTCGTCCCCTTACAGGAATCAACCACGATGCCTAAGCAGCTTTTAAACAACGCGTTAAAAATCGTTGGATGCATGGCTCTGTTTGTGACGCTGATGGCGCCCGCAGCAGATGCGGCAACCACCAAACGCAGCACCGTCAAAAAGCAACAGGTTACTAAGGCCTCAGCGCCTAAAAAAGTAGTCGCTTCGCGCAAAAGCGTGCGCTTTGTGTCCGGGGTGCGAAATCGGACCGTCATGCGAGCCGCCTTGGTACCGGCTAGACCATCGTTCGGTGAGATTGCCGGCTTGCACGCCGCGCAAGATCCGCTTGACCTGAAGTCCAGCGTTGCACTGGTTATTGACCAGGACACGCGCGAGGTGCTGTTTCGGAAAAATGACAACGCAGTACTGCCTATTGCATCACTGACCAAATTGATGACAGGTGTCATAGTCAGTACTGCCAAATTGCCGATGGATGAAATCATCACGATTGCGCAGGATGATGTCGACACAGAAAAAAACAGCCGCTCGCGGCTCAAGGTTGGCAGCTCGCTGACCCGTGGCGAATTGCTTCACTTGGCCTTGATGTCCAGCGAAAACCGTGCTGCTCATGCGCTTGGGCGCACGCATCCTGGCGGCTTACCAGCTTTCGTTGGCCAGATGAATGCCAAGGCCAAATTGCTGGGTATGAAAGACACCAGTTTTGTCGAGCCGACGGGTCTGTCCAGCCGAAACCAGTCTAGCGCTCATGATCTCGCCGCACTCGTCAACGCGGCCCATGGTGACCCCGTACTTCGTGAGTTGAGCACTTCACCAGGCTATCAGGTGGCGGTGGGCAGTCGTACGCTGCAATACAACAATACCAATCGACTGGTGAAAAATCCGGAGTGGGAAATCGGCCTGCAAAAGACCGGTTACATCACCGAAGCAGGACAGTGCCTGGTGATGCAGACAAAAATAGCTGGTCGCAAACTCATCATGGTCTTTCTGGATTCCGCTGGAAAGTTGAGTCGGCTGGGAGATGCTGAACGGGTGCGTCGCTGGGTGGAATCTGCTCCAGTGGTCGAGCGTAAAGTCAATGTCAGCGCGACGGACAAGCTGATCAGCGGTTGATTAGCGGTACTGCGTGCCCTTGGTCAGGATTGATGGCCCAGAGCAGCCGAGATTTTATTAGCGGTCGCCTGTAGTTTTGCAAGCCAATGTTCATCGAGTCGATCAGCCGGCGCTGAGATGGACAGCCCTGCAACCAGTTTGCCCTGGTCGTCATAAATGCCTGCAGCCATGCAGCGTACCCCGAGCTCCAGCTCCTCGTTGTCGCGTGCAATACCCTGTTGCCTCGCTTTGGATAACTCGCGTTCCAGCGTCGGTAACTGCGTAATGCTGTTTCGCGTCTGACCAAATAGCCCTGTGCGTGTGGCGTAGGTGCGCAGGCGCTGCGGGTCATCAAAAGCCAGGAACAGCTTGCCGACCGAGGTTAGATGCAAGGGTGCCCGGCCGCCAATGGCTCGAACCACCTGCATTCCTGATCGCTCGCTGTAGGCGCGCTCGACATACACAATTTCATCGCCCTGACGCATACTCAGGTTGACGGGTTGCTGGATCAGTTTGTGCAGGTCACGCATGGGGACAAGGGCAGCGTCGCGCACATTGAGCCGAGCTTTGACGAGATTGCCGAGTTCAAGCAAGCGCATGCCGAGCCTATAGTTTCCGGCCGTAGGTCTGTCCACAAAACGTCCTGTAGCCAGGTCATTCAAGATACGGTGGGCTGTGGAGGGATGAAGACCAGATTTTTCACTGATGTCTTTCAGTGACATGGCTTCTTCACGGCCGGCGAGAATTTCAAGCAGTGTGAAAATTCGCTCTATGACCTGTACCGTAGGGGTCGCCGGTAGGCTGGGGTTTTGCTTGGGCATGTGCAGGACTCCTGCACAACATTTTACGCTATGAAATTCGAATTCGGCTTATGGTATTTGGCGCGCCGAAACCAGCGCGTCTGGTGCGTACAAGCGGATTAAAGAGGTCCGTGAGCTTTGCCTATCGATGAATCGATAGCTGAGGGGATCCACTGGCCGTCCACGCGTATTTCGTGCGGTTTGAAGTCAGCCTTATATTTCATCTTCGGACTGTTGGCGATCCAGTAACCCAAATACACATAGGGCAGCTTCAGCCGGCGGGCCTGGTCGATCTGCCAGAGCACACCATAGTTGCCATAACTGGCGCTGGCCTCGGGCTCATAAAACGTGTAGACCGCCGAGATACCATCCTCAAGCACATCCAGGATAGACACCATTTTCAGGGCACCGGCTCCGCCACTGGGCAACTTTTCTCGAAACTCCACTAAACGCGAATTCACCCGGCTTTGGAGCAGAAACTGGGTGTACTGGTCGATGCTGTCGTGGTCCATACCGCCACCGGAATGACGCCCATTTTGGTAACGTAGATACAGCTGGTAGTGCTCCGGCATAAAGCACAGCTTAAGGACGCGTGCATGTAGAGTGTTGTGGCGGCGCCAGGCGCGACGCTGGCTACGGTCTAGCTTGAAATCGGCAACAGGCACACGAAGGGGTACGCAGGCCTGACAGCCATCGCAATACGGACGATAAGTGAACATGCCGCTACGTCGGAAACCGTTGGTCACCAACTCCGAATACGCATCGTTGTGAATCAGGTGGCTTGGGGTGGCCACCTGAGAGCGAGCCTGCTTGTCCGGCAGGTAGCTACAGGGGTAGGGTGCAGTGGCGTAAAACTGCAGGGTCTGCAGCGGCAGGTCTTTAAGATGCGTCACGGTGCTAGGCTGTTCCTGACGTTCAAGATTTCGTTCCAGTATACGGGTTCAAAACGCCAGGCCGGTGCTCTCTGCGTGACGGCCTGAGCCACATGTTTGATGAAGGCCGTGCGCTGGATTTCGGTCGCGCCAAACGATGCCAAATGGGCGGTATTTTGCTGACAGTCGATCATCGCGATGCCGGATGCGCAGCATAAAGCCACCAACGCGCAAAGCGCAATCTTAGAAGCGTCGGTCTGATACGCAAACATGGACTCGCCAAACACCATTGCACCGATGTTGACGCAATAAAGACCCCCCACCAGCTTTCCGCCAACCCAGGTCTCCACACTGTGGGCATGGCCAGCGTGATGCATCGCACCATAAGCTTCAAGCATCGGTGGCAGGATCCACGTGCCGGCTTGGCCCATTCTTGGCTTGTCAGCACAAGATTCTATGACCTGCTCAAAAGCACTGTCGATTCTGATTTCGCAGAACGGTGATATCTGAAATCGTCCAAGGGTTTTGCGTAAAGACCGGTGCAATCTGAAATTTGCAGTTTGCAGGACCATGCGAGGGTTGGGACACCACCATAAAATGGGTTGGCCTTCACTGAACCACGGAAAGATGCCTTGCGAATATGCGTCGACCAGTGTCGGCACGTCCAGTGCTGCACTCGCAGCCAGCAGGCCGGGAGCAGGATCTCCACCACCCCAGGCGTCGCCAACCGGTGGAAAACTCTCACCTGCAGCCAACCACGGAAGGGGGTGAGGCGACTTTCCCATGGCATCCACGATTAGCCGCGAAAACCCAAAAAATGTAGTCGTGGTGGTGCCCAGATCGTTTGCATGCGTCTATCGTAGCCGAGCTAATTGCATTGGTTTCGTAATGTGGTGACGGATGATGGTGAAGCGGTTCGAGGGATAATTGGCAAAGAAATCAACGCTATAATTAGAGGCTGTATTCCTCGATAGCTCAGTTGGTAGAGCGCCGGACTGTTAATCCGTAGGTCCCTGGTTCGAGCCCAGGTCGAGGAGCCATAAGATTCAAGGGCTTGCACGTGAGTGCAGGCCTTTTGTCTTTCTAAACGTGACGAAAACGTGACAAGTCAACCACGTTCCGGCCACTTCCCCCGCGCTCGATTCGGGACGCTGCGGACAACAGATTCTCCGTTGCAAACTTGGCATAGCGATCCACCATGATCCGCGACTTCCAGCCGCCCAGGTCCTTGAGCTCATCGCAAGATGTTTCCGCCCGGCGGTGCCAGTATGCCCAGGTGGGCCGCGAGTCGTGAAAATGGAAGTCCTCGGTTCCCGCTTTTGCTAAAGCGTTGTGCAGGGCCGTGTTGGT
>JANOLL010000254.1:0-2961 GCA_031419775.1 Polaromonas sp.
GTTTGGCCCGCGCCGCCGCCAGCACTTCAGCCAGAGTTTTGTAAGGAGAACTGGCTGGCACTACCAGAATATTTGGTCCGGTAGCTGTTAACGCGACCGCCACAAAATCCTTTTCCATGTTGTAGGGGACTTTGGTGATCAGCGGATTCACAGCTGCTGGCCCAAGATTACCCACCACAAAGGTGTATCCGTCAGCAGGCTGCCGAGCGGCATACTCCATGCCGATGGATCCTGCCGCACCCGGCTTGCTTTCGACTATCACCGGCTGACCCCAGGCCTCACTGAGCTTTTGGCCCATGATGCGCGCCATCAGGTCAGAGCTGCCACCTGCCGGGTAGGTCACAATCAATTTGACCGGCTTGGAGGGGAAGGTTTGGGCTTGGGCAGCAAACGGCACCATCAGCAGGCACAGGCTGGCTACGAGAAGCCCTTGTAACCTAGAGCGTAGTCGGAATACTTGTCCCATCGAATGTCTCCTTGAAGGTTGTTGCTCGACGCATTTCAAACGAATTTAAACCAATGTTGGCACAGTGGTTTGGGGTACCAGCTTATTGTTTTAATTAGTTTATATTATCAATTGCTAAATAAACAGCCCTGACTTTCCCTATGCTCAACGTACCCCAATCTGCTGCCCGAGCCGACCAGACCTTGTCACTCAACATGAAGCTCCTGGCCCACCATGAGCTTGCCGGATTTGGTGGTCTCGGGGAGGGCATTTCGATGCAGCTGACCGATGACGGAAGGCGCATTCTCTGGCTGGCACACGAGTCAGCACCCAAGAACTTTTCCGGGGTCGATGTCACGGATCCGAAAAATCCGAAACTGATTGTGCAGACGGACTTGCCGCACATGAAGCTGCGTTCCAACTCGCTTGATGTTGTCGGAAATACGCTCGCCGTGGCTTACCAGGCCAGCACCGTGGGCATCAAACCAGCGGGTGTCGACTTGTTCGACGTCAGCAAGCCGGAAACACCCAAACTGATGTCGCATTTCGATTGTTCGGGCCCGTATTCGCGCGGTGTGCATGCCTTGTGGTTTGTGGACGGCAAGACCATTCACATGTCCTCTGGAGCGTCTGACTTCCAGCCGCGTAATCCGCTGGACGACCAGTTTTACCGCATCCTCGATGTGTCTGACCCCTACAAGCCTTTTGAAAAGGGTCGCTGGTGGTTCCCCGGCACACGCGAGGGCGACGTCGAGCCTCCTCCACCCCGCCTGCCCGCAAAATTTGACACCGGCTTTCGTACCCACAACACCAATGTATTTCCCGAGCGCCCAGACCGTGCCTTTGTCGGCTACATCGATGGCGGGGCGGTGGTGCTGGACATCGCCGACCCAAGCAGCATCAAGGTGGTGTCAAAGTGGAACCATTCGCCGCCTTTCAATGGTTTCACTCACACCGTGTTGCCGCTGTTTGACCGGGGGCTGTGGATCGTCAGCGACGAATGTGTGCAGGACAACGGTGCGGACTGGCCCAAGCTGGTCTGGGTCGTGGACTCTCGCAATGAGGCCAACCCTGTTCCTATCGGCACTTTCCCGGCCCCGCCGTATGACGCCTTTGCCAAACGCGGCGGCCGCTTTGGCGCACACAACCTGCATGAGAATTTGCCGGGCCCGACTTCGTTTCGCTCCGATACCATCATCATCGGAACGTTTTTTAACGCTGGCGTGCGGGTCTACGACACCTCCAACCCGTACCAGGTCGAAGAGATTGCCTACTACGTTCCCGGTGCGCCCAAGCTTTCGCCAGCCGGCGCTATTCAACTTAACGATGTTTATGTAGACGACCGGCGCATTGTTTACACCGTAGACCGCTTTACCGGCGGTTTGTATATTCTTGAGATGAACATCTGATGGTCCTCCTGTGACCCAGGTGAGCCCCTTTCAGTCAGAGCGAGACCCCCTCGCAGGAAAAATTCCTGTCACGCTGATCACCGGTTTTTTGGGCAGTGGCAAGACCACCCTGATCTCCAGGCTTGTTCGGCATTCCGACATGAATCGGGTAGCGGTGGTCATCAACGAAGTCGGCGAAATTGGCATCGATCATGATCTCGTGACGATGTCTTCAGAAAACATCACCTTATTGGCTAATGGCTGCATCTGTTGCTCGGTGCGTACTGATTTGCAGGAAACCTTGAGGGACCTGTTTGCACAGCGCAGGGCAGGTCAGATGGCAGACTTTGACCGTGTGGTGGTGGAGACCACTGGCCTGGCCGATCCCGCGCCGGTGGTGCAGACCCTGGTCAGCGACACCCTTCTTGCGGCGCAGTATCGGCTCGACGGACTGGTGACCCTGGTCGACGCCGTGAATGGCGCCTGGCAGCTCGAGCACCAGACTGAAGCCATCAAGCAGATTGCATTGGCGGATCGCATCTTTATAACCAAGACTGACCTGGCCGACAGTGGTGTGGTCGATGCTCTGACGCAGTCGATTCTGGCTGTCAACCCGGGTGCAGGGGTCTCGCTGCTGGTCAATGGAGAGGTAGAGCCATCGGCGCTGACTCATCTCGGGCTGGCGTCGGCACGCGCGGGTCGTGCCACGCTGAGTTTTTTGGGCGAGGCACTTGACCAACCGCTATCGGAGGGTGCGCGTTATCTGGGCGCACGCACGTTTCGCCACGATCAGTCCATCAATACGCTTTCGCTGCGTTTTGACAAGCCGTTTACCTGGTCAGCGCTGACTGCTGCGCTTGAGCTTCTGGCTACCTTGCGCGGCCCCGACCTGCTTCGGATCAAAGGGATAGTCAATGTAGAAGGCCAGCCGGTGGTAGTGCAGGCCGTCCAGCATATTTTTCATCCGCCGGTCTCTTTGGACCGTTGGCCCAGCGTCGATACCGATACCCGTCTGGTCTTCATCACCCGGCAGATTGAGGCGGACACCATTCGCAATTTGTTCAACGCCGTGGGGGCCGTCGCGGCGGTCAAATCCTGAGCAGTGCCCGGCTGCCCTCAAGTTTTGCG
>JANOLL010000255.1:0-3469 GCA_031419775.1 Polaromonas sp.
CCGGCTACCGCAAGGTTGAGGACCGAATCGCCCAAAAACTCGATGCGTTCGTTATGGTCCGACGAAAAGCTGCGGTGGGTGAGGGCCTGGGCCAGCAATCTCGGGTTGGTAAATTCATGCTGCAGGCGCTTTTGCAGCGACAGCAAATTGGGACTCAGGGTGGGGCTGGGACGCACGTATCTGGCGATCGCTTACTTCGAGTTTCCGGTGTACTTTAGAAGCAGATAAGCGGGACCGCCGATGTGGATTTCCTTGTTGTAGGCAAAAGCCACCACGATTTTGTCGTTCACCTTGGAGATTTCCAGATCTTTACCAGTGATGGACTTGATGTCGTCTACCTGCGCAGCCTTGTCAAAATTGGACCGCACTTCAGCTACGGTGTTGCCTTCTTTGGCCTTGCTGGCAGCTTTGGTGATGGCCTGGAACTCAATCAGGGTCGGCATAACCTGTGCTGCGATCACGCCGGTAAAAGCCAGTACACCACCGACAAACAAAAGACCAATGAACGAAATGCCGCGTTGCTTACTTCTCATGGGTTTCTCCCTTTGAACGGTCAATCCAGATGAAATGGAATCCGGGCGGCTCTGGAAAGCCTCTCCGGATGAAGGAATCAATCAAAAGAACCAATACGTTTGAAGTTACCGAAATTCATCCAGACAAAAAACGCCCTGCCCACAATGTTCTTTTCGGGCACGAAACCCCAGTAACGGGAATCCAGCGAGTTGTCGCGGTTATCACCCATCATGAAGTAGTGGCCCTCGGGAACCTTGCAGACCACGCCCTCGCTACTGTAACGACAATTTTGCTTGAACGGAAAGTCCTCCGTGCCCGGAATGAAGGCGGGCCGGTCCTCATCGTTGAGCACCCGGTAGGCCTTGCTTCCAGTGACTTCCTGGAACTGCTTGGAATAGCGCATGGCGTCTTCGTCAAAAAAATCCGCCAGGGAAGTGCTGACCAATGGGCGGCCATTGATCGTGACTTTCTTGTTCAGGTAGCCCACCTCGTCGCCCGGAACCCCGACCACCCGCTTGATGTAGTCCAGGCTGGGCTTGGGCGGGTAGCGAAACACCATGACGTCGCCGCGCTGGGGGCTGTGGTTATCCAGCACCTTCAGGTTGATGACAGGAAGACGTACGCCGTAGTGAAATTTGTTCACCAGAATCAGGTCATTGATGAGCAACGTCGGGATCATCGAGCCGGAGGGGATCTTGAAAGGCTCAAACAGAAAGGACCGCAGCAAAAACACCACCACAATCACCGGAAAGAGGCCGGCGGTCCAATCCAGCCACCACGGCTGCATGATCAGCCTGGTTTGGGCATCCTGGGTGTTGTGGTCGACCTGGTTGATGCCCATTTTCTTGAGCTCGACCTGGCGCTTGGCGGCGGCCTCCTGGTGGGCCAGTAACGCCCGCCGTCTTTGGGGAAGAAAGTAGAGCCGCTCGGCTAACCAGTACATGCCCGTGACCAGCGTCGCCAGGAAAAGCAGGAGCGAGAAATTGCCTTCTACCGCGCCGAAATACCAGGCTGCGCCATAGCCAACGAACACTGCGAGCACCACGGCGGTGACCGAACCCATCAGGGGGCTTGATTTATCTGCCATCAATCTTCTACCTGCAATATCGCCAGGAATGCCTCTTGGGGCACTTCCACCGAACCGATTTGTTTCATGCGCTTTTTACCCGCTTTTTGTTTTTCAAGGAGCTTGCGCTTGCGTGAAATATCGCCGCCGTAGCACTTGGCGATCACGTTTTTTCGAAGTGCCTTGATTGTCTCACGCGCAATAATGTTGGCCCCGATGGCCGCCTGGATCGCCACGTCAAACTGCTGGCGGGAAATGATCTCCCGCATTTTGGCAACGACCGCCCTGCCCCGGTAGGCCGACTGGCTACGGTGAACGATGATGGACAGCGCATCGACCTTTTCGCCATTGAGCAGAATATCGACCTTGACCACGTCCGATGCGCGGAACTCCTTGAAGGTGTAGTCCATGGATGCGTAGCCGCGCGATACCGATTTGAGCTTGTCGAAAAAGTCCAGCACGATCTCGCCCAACGGCATTTCATAAGTCAGCATGACCTGTTTGCCGTGGTAAGCCATGTTGAGCTGCACGCCGCGCTTTTGGTTGGCCAGCGTCATGACGGCGCCGACGTAGTCTTGCGGCATGTACAGGTGCACGGTGACGATGGGCTCACGAATCTCGTGGACCCGACCGGCATCCGGGATTTTTGACGGGTTCTCCACCTTGATGACCTCGCCATCAGCTTTGAGCACCTCATAGACCACGCTGGGCGCCGTGGTGATCAGGTCCTGGTCAAACTCGCGCTCGAGTCGTTCCTGAACAATCTCCATGTGCAGCAGCCCCAAAAAGCCGCAGCGAAAGCCAAAACCGAGCGCTTCACTGACTTCTGGCTCGTAATGCAGCGAGGCATCATTGAGTTTGAGTTTTTCAAGCGCATCCCGCAGGGACTCATACTCGCTCGCCTCAGACGGATAGAGCCCGGCAAACACGGCAGGCTGGATTTCCTTGAAACCGGGCAAGGCTTCAGCTGCCGTGAAAGCTGCGCCGCCGCTGCCCGCCTTGACCAGCGTGATGGTGTCGCCAACGCGCGCCGCCTGGAGTTCCTTGATACCAGCAATCACAAAACCCACCTCGCCGGCTTCCAGCGACTGCCGCGCTTCGTTATGCGGCGTGAACACCCCCAATTGCTCGGCGTTGTACATCGCCTCACTGGCCATGAGTTTGATGCGATCACCCTTGGCCAGGCGGCCATCCACCACCCGCACCAGCATGACGACCCCGACATATGCGTCATACCAGCTGTCGATGATCATGGCGCGCAGTGCGCCGGCGGGATTGCCTTTAGGAGGTGGAATTCTGGCGATCACTGCTTCCAGGATTTCATCGATCCCCATCCCGGTCTTGGCACTGCAAGGGATTGCATCGGTCGCATCGATGCCGATGACTTCTTCGATTTCCTGCTTGGCATTCTCGGGATCTGCCTGTGGCAAATCCATCTTGTTGAGCACCGGTACCACTTCAACACCCAGATCGAGTGCCGTGTAGCAATTCGCCACGGTCTGTGCTTCAACGCCCTGACTGGCATCGACCACGAGTAGCGCCCCTTCGCATGCAGACAGCGAACGACTGACTTCATACGAGAAGTCCACATGACCGGGTGTGTCGATCAGGTTGAGGTTGTATACCTCCCCATTCAGTGCTTTGTATTTGAGCGCAGCGGTCTGAGCCTTGATGGTTATCCCACGCTCTTTCTCGATGTCCATCGAATCCAGAACCTGCGCGCTCATCTCCCGATCTTGTAGTCCACCGCAACGTTGGATGATGCGGTCAGCGAGCGTGGATTTGCCATGATCAATGTGCGCGATGATTGAAAAGTTTCTGATGTGATTCATCAACGAAAACGCCTAAGTGCTTGAAAGTAATGCGAAGAGATTGCACATCAATCGCGAG
>JANOLL010000256.1:0-1943 GCA_031419775.1 Polaromonas sp.
CACGACCCAGATGCTCACGCCCTCCTGACGGCGGGTGTAGACGTCGCGTGCCAGCTGGATGGCCATGGTCGCATCAGCGGCGTGCAGGCTGCCACAGTGTTTGTGGTCCAGCCCGGCCTTGCTGCGCACGAAAACCTCCCACAGTGGCCACTCCCCAGAATTGCTTACTGTGTTCATGCTGCTTGCTCCTTGGATGCTTGTATTTGAATCTGTTTGGTGGCATGAGCCAGCGCGGCTTCGCGGACCCAGGCGCCGTTGTCCCAGGCGTCCACGCGGGCGGCGAGGCGCTCTTTGTTGCAGGGGCCATCCCCGCCGACGACTTGCCAGAACTCAGGCCAGTCAATCGGCCCCATGTCGTAGTGTTGGCGCGTCTCGTTCCAGGTCAGCAGCGGGTCGGGCAGGCTGACGCCCAGCACTTTGGCCTGCTCGACTGTGGCATCGACAAACTTTTGCCGCAAATCGTCGTTGCTGATGCGTTTGATGCCCCAGCGCATGGATTGCTCGGAGTTGGGCGATTCGGCATCCGGCGGGCCGAACATCATCAGCGACGGCCACCACCAGCGGTTCACCGCGTCCTGCACCATCGCGCGCTGGGCGGCTGTGCCCTGCGTCATCATGGTCAGCAGCGCCTCGTAACCCTGGCGCTGGTGGAACGACTCTTCGCGGCAGATGCGCACCATCGCGCGCGCGTAGGGCGCGTAAGAGCAGCGGCACAGCGGCACTTGGTTCATGATGGCCGCACCATCCACCAGCCAACCGATCACGCCCATGTCGGCCCAAGTAAGGGTTGGATAGTTGAAGATCGAGCTGTACTTGGCTTTGCCGGTGTGCAGCGCGTCAAGCAGTTGGTCACGTGAAGTGCCTAAAGTTTCCGCAGCGGCGTACAAATACAAGCCATGGCCGGCCTCGTCTTGCACTTTGGACAATAAAATCGCCTTGCGTTTCAGCGTCGGCGCGCGGCTGATCCAGTTGCCTTCGGGCAGCATGCCGACAAACTCCGAATGCGCGTGCTGGCTGATCTGCCGCACCAGCGTCTTGCGGTAGTGCTCGGGCATCCAGTCTTTGGCTTCGATGAAATCGCCCGCGTCGATGCTGGCGTCAAAGCGTTCTTGCGATTGCAATTCGTCTGCACTGCGCAGTTTTGCTTTTGACGCAGCTTCCATCGCCTTGTCTTCTGCACTCAGGGTGTCCATGGATTGGGTGTACATAATTTTTCCTCTCTACTTCAATTTTTACGCAAATCAACCACACGCCGGGCTTTGCCCACCAACGTGCGCTCAATGCTGTTGGGCGCTTCCACGCTGACCTGGGTGGTGATGCCCACCAGCGTTTTGATGCGTTCCGTCAGCCACGCATGCGCCTCTTGCGGGCTGATGCTTGCCGTGGGCAGCAGCTCGCAGCGCACCTGCACCGCGTCCAAGTGCCCGTCGCGGGTGACGACGAGTTGGTATTGCCCCGAGAGCTGGCTGTGCTGCAGCACGATTTCTTCAATCTGCGTCGGGAAGACGTTGACGCCACGGATGATCAGCATGTCGTCGCTGCGGCCCACAATCTTGCCCATGCGGCGCATGCTGCGCGAGGTGGGCGGCAGCAGGCGTGTCAAATCGCGGGTGCGGTAGCGGATGATGGGCAGCGCTTCTTTGGTCAACGAGGTGAACACCAGCTCGCCCTCTTCACCATCGGGCAGCAGTTCGCCCGTTTCGGGGTCGATGATTTCGGGGTAAAAATGGTCTTCCCAGATGACAGGGCCGTCTTTGCTTTCAATGCACTCACTGGCGACGCCCGGCCCCATGACTTCAGACAAACCGTAGATATCCACCGCATCGATGCCTGCATTGGTTTCAATCTCGGTGCGCATCGCCTCCGTCCACGGTTCTGCGCCGAAAATGCCTAGTTTCAGGCTGGAGGTTTTGGCATCCAAACCTTGTCTTTCAAACTCCTCA
>JANOLL010000257.1:0-3399 GCA_031419775.1 Polaromonas sp.
ATCGCATGGGCGGCTGCTTCCAGCTACCCGTCTGATGTGCTGTTTTCGGTGCCAGTCGAAAAATCGCTGGACCTGCTGGTGGTGCTTGAAGGCTTTCAGACCGAGCCTTTGGCAGGCGCTCTGACCCGACACTTGGGCTCGCGCGCAGCGGCGCTCAGGCTGCAGCTGCCCGGACAGGCCGGCGAGCTGTCGCTGCACGCGACGCAAGATGCTGAAGACGAAGCGCAGCGGGCGGCGGCCTGCGTGATGCGGCATCTTGTTGCGGGTCGGTCGCCGGTTGCGCTGATCGCCCAGGACCGGGTGCTGACACGCCGTATTCGGGCCATGCTGGCCGGGCGCGGTGTGGCCCTGCGCGACGAGACCGGCTGGAAATTGTCCACTACGCGCGCGGCGGCGACGCTGGTGGGCTTGCTGCGTGCGCTGCCCTGGGACGCTTCAACCGACGCGGTGCTGGACTGGCTTAAAAATGCGCCCGCTTTTGATGTTAGTGCGGTCATTGAGGCCGAGACTATTTTGAGAAAAACCGGTATCCGGTTGTGGCGCGGTTTGCCGGCCTCAACGGATTTGCCACCCGACCTCCAGCTGATTGCCGATCAGGCCGCGCCATTGCGTCAAGCCTTGCAGCGCTCCCGGGGGCTCCGCGAATGGCTGACCGACTTGCGCCTGGCCTTGCAGTCGGCAGGCCAGTGGGACGCGCTCGCGACCGACCCAGCAGGAATAGCCGTGCTTGAAGCCCTGAGGTTGCAGCCAGGCAATGGGCGAATGCTTCCGCTTGGCTTGCGTATGAGCCTGCTGGAATTCACCCAGTGGGTCAACCAGACGCTTGAAGCGGCAACCTTCTCGCCGGTGCATCCGCCTCAGGCACAGGTCGTCATCCTGCCGCTGAGCCAATTGCTGGGGCGATCGATGCGGGCAGTGGTGATGCCGGGCTGCGACGAAGTGCGGCTGCCCGTATCGCCCGAGCCGCCCGGTTTGTGGACGCCTGCAATGCGCGCACTGTTGGGTCTGCCATCACGAGCCGAACTCGCAGCCGGCCAGCGTCAGGCCTGGCAATATGCCCTGCACCTGCCCGAAGTGGACGTGTTGTGGCGAAGCGGAGAGGCCGGTGAGCGCCTGATGCCAAGCGGTTTTGTTCAGGAGTTGCTGCTGCGGCATACCAAAGCCGGCACCTCGGGCTTGTCCCCGGACCCGCAGACCCGCCGGCGGGTAACGCTGAATCCCACGCAGCGGCCGATACCGACCGGCGAAGCATTAGGCGTCGAGCGGCTTTCGGCCAGTGCCTACGAAGACCTTAGACGCTGCCCTTACCGCTTTTTCGCCCTGCGCCAGCTTAAGCTCAAGGAGGCCGAGGAGCTGGACAGCGAGCTGGATAAACGCGATTTCGGCAACTGGCTGCATACTCTTTTGCATAGCTTTCATCTGGCGTTAAATCTGGCATTAAAAGAGGCAGTAGCGCCCGATTTATCTGCCCGAGTTGCTATGATTAACATAGCATCTGAAAAAGCAACGGTTGAACTCGGTTTGAGTGAAAGCGAGTTTTTGCCGTTTGCCGCGGTCTGGCCGCGGGTACGCGCCGGCTACCTTGAGTGGCTGGCGGCACATGAGGCCAACGGGGCAAGATTTGTCGCTGGCGAAGAGTGGAAGGAAATGCCGCTTGGTTCCGTCAAACTGATTGGCAAGATAGATCGTATTGACCAATTGCCGGATGGTAGCCCTATCGTTTTGGACTACAAAACCGAGGCACGCAGCACCACTCAGTCGCGTATTTCGGATCCGCGGGAAGACACGCAACTGACTTTTTATGCGGCGCTTTTGGACGATGACACGCTGGCCGCAGCGTACGTGAATATCGGTGAAAAGGAAGCCACTCGCGCTTACCACCAACCAGACATCGTCGACCTGCGCGATCAGTTGATCGCCAGCGTCGTGAGCGACATGGCGCGTATCGGTGCGGCTGCACCGTTGCCCGCCCTGGGTGAGGGCAGGGCCTGTGAATATTGCGCCGCCAGAGGGCTGTGCCGAAGAGATTTCTGGAATGCATAGAGACACCACGCTCCCCGTTGGGGCCGCTGCTTACGAATGCAATGGCAAGCCGGTCTCGGCCGAGGCGTTTTATGCGATTGCCTGTGATCCGCGCCGCAGCGTAGCGGTAGAAGCCTGCGCCGGTGCGGGAAAAACCTGGATGCTGGTCTCGCGCATGGTGCGTGCCTTGCTGGAAAGCGATGGGGACGTGCAGCCGCATGAAATTCTGGCTATCACCTTCACCAAAAAGGCCGCCGGGGAGATGCGCGAGCGACTCTATGAATGGCTCGAACAGTTTGCACATGCCGATGATGAGACCTTGCACCGGGAATTGGTTCTGCGCGGCGTTTCGAGCCAAAAGAGCCCGCAGCCCACGCCAGAATTACGCAACACGCTATCCAATTTATATCAGCGGGTGCTTGAAAGCGGCCGCACGGTTCAGATTCGTACCTTTCACAGCTGGTTTGCCGCCTTGCTGCGCAGTGCGCCCCTATTGACCTTGCAGCGCCTTGGCCTACCGGTTCATTACGAATTGCTCGAAGATGACGACAGGGCGAAGGCCCTGGTCTGGCGGCGGTTTTACGCTGCGCTGGTGCAGCATCCGGCATTGAAGGCGGACTTCGAAGCGGTGGTGCTGGCGCATGGCCGCTTTCAGGCCGACAAGGCCTTGCAGGGCGCGCTCGACAAGCGCACAGAGTTTGCGCTGGCAGATGCCGCAGGAGTGGTCGATCGCTCGGTGCAGCACTTCAGCCAGTTGATGCCACAGCTGGCGGGTCTGGACAGCCCAGAACAGGCACTTGACGGCGCGGCCAGTTGTGAATGGTGGCGTGCACTGGGTCGACGCCTGGCTGTGGAAAAAAATAAAACGCCCCAAAAGGCGGCGCTGGCCATCAATGCCGCGCTGGAATGCACCAGCCTGACAGACCGGCTGGAGTGCCTGCGCAAAGGGTTTTTCGTTGCAGACGAAAACCGGCTGACCCACAACTTGAAGTCCTTTGCCGCCGCGCAGGAAGCAGCGCTTGCGTTGCAGCCGATTTGTGAGGCGCAGGCCCAGCACCAAGCATGGACCTACCAGCAGCGTCTGGCCCGCCTCGCCCGGCTGCTGCTGGCCGAGTTCAAGGCACTCAAGCAGGCGCGCGGCTGGGTAGACATGAATGATGTCGAGCGTGCCGCGTTGGACATGCTCAGCGATCCCGTGCTGTCGGGTTGGGTGCAAGAGCGTCTCGATGCCCGCATCCGGCACCTGATGATCGACGAGTTTCAGGACACCAATCCGCTGCAGTGGCAGGCCTTGTATGCCTGGCTCAGCAGTTATGGTGGTGCGGGTCGTGCACCGAGTGTCTTTATTGTGGGCGATCCCAAGCAAAGCATTTACCG
>JANOLL010000258.1:0-2832 GCA_031419775.1 Polaromonas sp.
GTGCGCTTTGCCCCCGCCTGGCTGTCGTTTCTGCCCTGGGTATGGGGCAACTACTGGGTCATAGACCTGGACGCTGACTACCAACTGGTCGCCGTGAGCGAGCCCAAGCGCGAATACCTGTGGGTCCTGTCCAGAACGCCATCCGTCAACCCCCAGGCCTACGAAGCCCTGCTGGGCCGCTTGGCGAAAAAAGGGTTTGACTTGTCCAGGCTTGAAAAGTCAAAACAGACCCAACCTTAGCGCTCGCCATCAAGCCGCTACCAGGGCCATTTTCAGAATCAAATTGGCCTCTAGCCCAGTCTATTCGCTCACATTTTGCTATTTAAATAATAGCAATCAGTAATTCTGGCTCGATTTTCAGTTCTGTCCGAACCGGAACACGCCCGGGTGTTGAATCGGATCCACATCGACCGGAATCTTGCTCTTGGGCGGAAAACGTCCTTCAAGCAACAGCTTGCTCAGCGGGTTTTCAATCCGCTGCTGGATCGCGCGCTTGAGCGGCCGTGCGCCAAACACCGGATCAAAACCAACCTTGGCCAGCTCGGCAATGGCGGCTTCCGACACCTGCATCGTCAGCTCCATCTTCTCCAGGCGTGCCATCAACACCTTGAGCTGGATGCGTGCAATCGACTCGATGTTTTTGGCGTCGAGCGCGTGGAACACCACGGTCTCGTCAATGCGGTTCAAAAATTCTGGACGGAAGTAATTCTTGAGCTCATCCGTCACTGCGTCCTTGATTTCTTCATAAGGCTTGCCGACCATGGACTGGATGATGGGCGAGCCAATGTTGCTGGTCATGACAATCACCGTGTTCTTGAAGTCCACGGTACGGCCCTGGCCATCGGTCAGCCGGCCATCGTCCAGCACCTGCAGCAGCACATTAAAGACATCCGGGTGGGCTTTTTCAACCTCGTCGAGCAGCAGCACGCTATAGGGTTTGCGGCGCACGGCCTCGGTCAGATACCCGCCTTCTTCGTAACCCACATACCCGGGCGGCGCGCCAATCAGGCGGGCAACCGAATGCTTTTCCATGAATTCGCTCATGTCGATGCGAACCAAGTGGTCTTCGCTGTCAAACAAAAAGCCTGCCAGGGCCTTGCACAACTCGGTCTTGCCGACGCCGGTGGGGCCGAGGAACAGAAAGCTGCCGGTGGGACGGTTCGGATCGCTCAAGCCCGAGCGCGAGCGGCGAATCGCATTGGCCACCGCGCCGATCGCTTCGGCCTGCCCCACCACGCGCTCATGCAGCTTGCCTTCCATCAGCAGCAGCTTGTCGCGCTCACCCTGCATCAGTTTGCTCACCGGAATGCCGGTCGAGCGTGCCACGACTTCAGCAATCTCTTCAGCGCCCACCTGGGTCCGCAACAACTTGGGCCCATCACTGCTGCCTTTGTTAGCCTCGGTGTCCTGCGCCTGTTTGAGGCGCTTTTCCAGATCGGGCAGCTTGCCGTATTGCAGCTCGGCCACCTTGTTGAAGTCGCCCTTGCGGGTTTGCTCTTCAATCTGGAACTTGATACGGTCTATGGCCTCCATCACGTCTTTGGAACCGAGCGCCTGGGCTTTTTCAGCCTGCCAGATGACGTCGAGGTCCGATATTTCTTTTTGCAGCCGGGTGATCTCGCCCTCAATCAGACCAAAGCGCTTTTGAGAGGCCTCGTCTTTCTCACGCCGCACGGCTTCACGCTCGATCTGCAACTGGATCAGTCGGCGGTCCAGCCGGTCCATCACCTCGGGTTTGCTGTCACGCTCGATGCTGATCTTGCTGGCCGCCTCGTCGATCAAATCAATCGCCTTGTCGGGCAAGAAGCGGTCGGTGATGTAGCGGTGCGACAGCTCGGCAGCGGCGACGATGGCCGGGTCGGTGATCTGCACGCCGTGGTGCAGCTCGTACTTTTCTTTCAGGCCGCGCAGGATGGCGATGGTGGCCTCGACACTCGGCTCACCGACCAGAATTTTTTGGAAACGACGTTCCAGGGCGGCGTCTTTTTCAATGTACTTGCGGTACTCGTCCAGCGTGGTCGCGCCCACGCAATGCAGCTCCCCACGCGCCAGCGCAGGCTTGAGCATATTGCCCGCATCCATCGCGCCGTCGGCCTTGCCCGCACCGACCATGGTGTGCAGTTCATCGATGAAGACGATGGTCTGGCCTTCTTCTTGCGCGAGTTCCTTGAGCACGGTTTTCAGGCGTTCTTCAAACTCGCCACGGAACTTGGCACCCGCCACCAGGGCGGCCATGTCGAGGCTCAGAACGCGTTTGTTTTTGAGGGAGTCCGGCACTTCGCCGGCCACGATGCGCTGCGCCAGGCCCTCCACAATCGCGGTCTTGCCGACGCCTGGCTCGCCAATCAGAACAGGGTTGTTTTTGGTACGGCGCTGTAGCACCTGGATCGCGCGGCGAATTTCATCGTCGCGGCCAATCACCGGGTCGAGCTTGCCCATGCGGGCCCGCTCGGTCAGGTCCATGCAGTATTTTTTCAGGGCCTCACGCTGACCTTCAGCGTCGGCGCTGTCCACGCCCTGCCCGCCGCGCACGGCATTGATGGCGGCTTCAAGCGATTTGCGGGTGAGGCCATTTTCGCGGGCAATCTTGCCGACATCGGCCTTGCTGTCGCTGACAGCCAAAAGGAACAACTCGCCCGCGATGAACTGGTCATTGCGCTTGATGGCTTCCTTTTCAGTGGCCTGCAGCAACCGGGCCAGTTCAGGGCCAACCGAGATCTGATCCTGCCCCTGCACCTGCGGCAGCTTCTTGACAGCAGCATCGGCCGCCTGCAACAAACCGTTGAAGTTGACGCCCGCCTTTTCAAGCATGGCGCGCGGGCCATCGTCCTG
>JANOLL010000259.1:0-10864 GCA_031419775.1 Polaromonas sp.
CCAGGCCCGCTTGCGGAACGATCACCATGAGCCCACCATTGAGCCGAGTCCAGTCAGGGCGTACCAGCCGGCCAGCTGCCACGCCGGCCATGTGCGGTTTGTCGAACAACTCGTCGATATTGCTCAGTACCAGCATGTCGCTATCGACATAAACCAGCTTGCTGAATTCGGTCAGCTCAAAAAGCTGAATCTTGTCGAAGGTATGTCCCCAGTGTCCATTGCCGTGTACCAACTCAGCAGGGATGGCCGTGCTGGGATCCATTCTCCTGACCAACATGCCGGCGCGCATCAGTTGCGCTTGGATATCAGGGCTCAGGTGGGATGAGATCCCGACAACCAACGGATGGTGTGTGTCGGTCTGCTTCAAGGACTCATTTAGCGCAAGAACACCCGGCAGATAGCTGCTCGTGCTTAGCAGGGTAACGTAAGCCATCATTTTGGTTCAGCCTCCTGATCATCGAGCCGGTTTGCTCACCGGGCGATTGTCATGTTGTGTGAGTGCGGCATGACCCCTGGCTGCAGGCCATGCGCAAAGATTCAGCCCGTTTCCTGTCCGTATTCAGCCGGTACAGCGGGAAAGAAAAAAAGAAAACAAGCTAAATCATGCAAGCTGCGCCGTCTGGTGGAACGGTAAAAAGTCCCCCAATGTATGACAGACAAGACCTCGCGGGCCCGATCAGGTACTGAAGAACTTTTTCAGCTTGTCGGTCCAGCCATCTTCGCCCGGTGAATGCTTGGCACCGCCCTTTTTCAGCGATTCGTCAAGTTCCTTGAGTAACTTGCGCTGTGCCTCTGTGAGCTTGACCGGTGTCTCCACCGTGATGTGGCAGTACAAATCTCCAGGGTAGCTGGACCGTACGCCCTTGATTCCTTTGCCGCGCAACCGGAATTGTTTGGCCGCCTGAGTGCCTTCCGGAATGTCAATGGCCGCCTTGCCGGAAAGTGTGGGCACTTCAATTTCGCCGCCTAAGGCTGCGGTCGTGAAGCTGATGGGCACGGCGCAGTGCAGGTCGTCACCGTCGCGCTCGAAGATCTCATGCTTCTTGACCCGGATTTCAATGTACAGGTCACCCGGCGGCCCACCGTTGGTGCCGGGCTCGCCATTGCCGGTTGAGCGGATGCGCATTCCGTCGTCAATACCGGCTGGGATTTTGACTTCCAGGGTCTTGTTGTTCTTGGTTTTTCCTACGCCGTGGCAGGCAACGCAGGGCTCGGGAATCAATTTTCCGGTGCCTTTGCACTGTGGGCAGGTTTGCTGCACGCTGAAAAATCCCTGGCGCATTTGCACCACACCATGGCCATGGCAAGTGGTGCATGTGGCTACTTTAGTGCCTGGTTTGGCGCCACTGCCTTTGCAGGTGGTGCAGTCGTCCCAGCTCGGAATTCGAATTTGCGCTTCCTTGCCGTGGGCAGCTTCTTCAAGCGTGACTTCCATGGCGTAGCTCAGGTCGCCGCCGCGAAACACCTGCCGGCCACCTTGTTGGCGCCCACCGCGCTGACCGTTGAACACATCACCAAAAATATCGCCAAACGCCTCTGCAAAGCCACCGAACCCTTCAGCGCCAGCAGCGCCGCCGCGCATATTGGGATCTACCCCTGCATGGCCGTATTGGTCATAGGCCGCCCGCTTTTGATCGTCTGAAAGCATCTCGTAGGCCTCTTTGGCCTCCTTGAATTTTTCTTCGGCCGCTTTGGCACTGTCACCCTGGTTGCGGTCAGGGTGGTGCTTCATCGCAAGCTTGCGATAGGCCTTCTTAATATCTTCATCGCTGGCATTCTTGGGAACGCCCAGCGTGTCGTAGTAGTCTTTTTTTGCCATGGCAGGTAGGTCAGTGGATCGTGCGTTGAGACGTCAGTCAGATAGTTGAATGGGGGACTGGCCTTGCGTTACACCAGGGCGCGTAAACGGCACAAAGACAAAAGCGGAAAGCCGGTATGGATCCGGTTTTCCGCCTTGCTCAAAGCAATGGATGTCTCAATTTAAGACGCAAGGTTGAGGCTGCCGTCAGCCCTTTTTGACTTCCTTGACTTCGGCGTCCACCACATTGTCGTCGGCTGGCTTGGCTTCGGCCTGTGCGTTGCCCGCTGCACCGGCAGTTGCATCGCCACCGGCAGCCTGCGAAGCCTGCATGTCGGCGTACATCTTCTCGCCGAGCTTCTGGCTGGCTTCCGTCAGCGCCATATTTCTGGCGTCAATAGCGGCCTTGTCGTCACCCTTGAGTGCCTCCTCCATGTCCTTGATGGCGGTTTCAATCTTTTCTTTTTCGCCGGCGTCGAGCTTGTCACCGTATTCAGCCAGGGACTTCTTGACGCTGTGAACCATGGCTTCGGCGTTGTTCTTCGCCGTCACGAATTCGACCTTTTTCTTGTCGTCTTCGGCGTTCAGTTCGGCGTCCTTGACCATCTGCTGAATTTCGGCCTCGGACAACCCTGAGTTGGCCTTGATGGTGATC
Organism: Polaromonas sp.; assembly: GCA_031419775.1. Classification (GTDB taxonomy): domain Bacteria; phylum Pseudomonadota; class Gammaproteobacteria; order Burkholderiales; family Burkholderiaceae_C; genus Polaromonas. Next base: position 2,454 of record JANOLL010000259.1, read on the forward strand.
TTGTTTTCCTTACCGGTTCCTTTGTCTTTGGCGCCTACGTGCAAAATTCCGTTGGCGTCAATATCAAAGGACACTTCAATCTGCGGTGTGCCGCGCGCTGACGGCGGAATCCCTTCAAGGTTGAACTCACCCAGCGCCTTGTTGCCGGACGCAATCTCGCGCTCGCCCTGAAAGACCTTGATCGTCACAGCGGGCTGATTGTCTTCTGCAGTCGAGAAAGTCTGCGCAAATTTGGTCGGAATGGTCGTGTTCTTCTTGATCATCTTGGTCATCACGCCACCCATGGTCTCGATGCCAAGTGACAAGGGCGTGACGTCTAGCAACAGAACGTCTGAGCGGTCACCCGAAAGAACCTGACCCTGGATGGCGGCGCCCACGGCCACTGCCTCGTCCGGGTTGACGTCCTTACGTGGCTCCTTGCCAAACAGCTCTTTGACCTTTTCCTGCACCTTGGGCATGCGGGTTTGGCCGCCGACCAGAATCACGTCATGAATGTCAGAGGCGCTCACGCCTGCATCCTTCATGGCGATGCGGCACGGCGAGATGGTGCGCTCGATCAATTCTTCAACCAGCTGCTCCAGCTTGGAACGGGTCATCTTGATGTTCAGGTGCTTGGGCCCCGACGCATCGGCCGTGATGTAGGGCAGGTTGATATCGGTCTGAGCGCTGTTGGACAGCTCGATCTTGGCTTTTTCAGCAGCTTCTTTCAGGCGCTGCAAGGCCAGCACATCCTTGCTCAGGTCAACGCCTTGCTCTTTTTTGAACTCGGTGACGATGAAGTCGATGATGCGCTGGTCGAAGTCTTCGCCACCCAAAAAAGTATCGCCATTGGTGGACAGCACCTCAAACTGTTTTTCACCGTCCACATCGGCAATCTCGATGATCGACACGTCGAAGGTGCCGCCGCCCAGGTCATAGACGGCGATTTTGCGATCGCCCTTTTCCTGCTTGTCCATACCGAACGCCAGCGCCGCAGCAGTGGGCTCGTTGATGATGCGTTTGACATCCAGACCGGCAATGCGGCCTGCATCCTTGGTGGCCTGACGCTGCGCGTCATTGAAGTAGGCCGGTACGGTGATGACGGCTTCGGTTACTGGCTCGCCGAGGTAGTCTTCGGCGGTTTTTTTCATCTTGCGCAGGATGTCTGCAGAGACCTGCTGGGCAGACATTTTTTTGCCGCGTACCTCAACCCAGGCGTCGCCGTTGTCGGCGGCCACGATGGCGTAAGGCATCAGGTTGATATCCTTTTGCACTTCTTTTTCAGAGAATTTGCGGCCAATCAATCGTTTGACGGCGTACAGCGTGTTCTTGGGGTTGGTGACGGCCTGACGCTTGGCCGAGGCACCGACCAATACTTCACCGTCTTCCTGGTAAGCGACGATGGACGGTGTGGTGCGCGCGCCTTCCGAGTTCTCGATCACGCGGGGCACATTGCCTTCCATGACGGACACGCAGCTGTTGGTGGTACCCAAGTCGATGCCGATAATTCTTCCCATGATTTTCTCCTGCCGTTCTGATTTGTTAATGATTAGATGTCGTTGCTGCGGTGGGTGCTGAGCTGTGCGACCTGATGGTTAACTTGTGGATAAGTTTCAGGACTTCAAGCCCGTCTGGGCTTATTTCGGAGCGGAAACTGTCACCAGGGCGGGGCGCAACACGCGTTCAGCAATCAGGTAGCCTTTTTGAAGAACGCTGACTACGCTGTTGGCCTCGTTGTCGCTGGGAACCACGCTGATGGCCTGGTGTTGGTGGGGGTCAAACTTGCTACCGCTAGCAGGATTGATTTCCGTCACCCGGTTACGTTCGAGAGCGCTTTTGAGTTGCTTGAGCGTCGCGGCTGCGCCCTCCCGGATCTGCTCGGGCGACGCATCCTGGATCAGCAGGCTTGCTTCCAGGCTGTCAGTGACCGGAAGCAGACTTTCGGCAAAACTTTCCAGGGCGAACTTGCGCGCTTTGCTGATGTCTTCTTCGGCGCGACGGCGGGTGTTCTCTGCATCGGCCTTGGCCCGCATATAGCTGTCGGCCAGACTGACATTTTCAGCCTTGAGAGTCGCCACTTCGGCCTGGGCCACCGTGAGTGCATCGAATTCTGTGGCGGCCTGAGCGGCTTCGACTTCCTCGGGGCTGGGTGCGCCGTTGAGTGTTTGATTGGGTTCAGATGGGGTGTTTTCAGACATGCTGTGATCGAAGATAAAAAAACCGGTAAGCGGCTAAATAAGGCTGGCATAGCCCTTTTCAAGAGAGGGATTCACGATGACGGGGATTTTTTATCGGTTCTGGGAGCCCCATGCCGAGCTGTCGTTGAGGGCTTCAGGCAAAAAAAAACAGGCGCGAGCCTGTTTTTTTAAGGCAGTGGCTTATTCGCCAGGCCGCCAATCCTATTGTTACTTTTTCTTGACGATACTCACTTTGGTCTGGCTGGCCACCCATTTGGCCGCAAAGGCCTGCAAGTCGTTCAACCGTTTGAGCAGGTCAGCGCCAAGGGTTGTCACGGTGTAGCCATCGGTGCCATGCGTCAGCAGCCCCGCTGCGCGCATCTCCTTGATCCGGGTGTTGAGCGTATTGGGCGTGACGCTGCCGACGCTGTCTTGCAGCAGGCGGAAAGTTTGTGGATGGCCGTCTTTCAGGGCCCACAACACGCGCAGCGCGTAGCGCGACTCCAGCAGCTCCAGCAGCTGTCCCACCGCTGCATTTTCTTTGGCACTCATCAGCTGATCTCCTCTTATCGAAATTTAGTCACAGTGTAGTCACGGTTATCTGCTCGACGCTTGATCTACAGCAAATATAACGCAAAATTTCAATTGCTACGAGTTTTATAGCTGCTCATGCCCATTTGGTGTGGGCTGCGAGCCTAAAACTATTGGAAAACCCGGATGGTGGGGAAGCCCCAACGGGTGGTCCGCTTTAGCTCGATCCCCAGACTTCCTGGGCTGTCTCAATGACCAAACGCAATTTGGTGCGTTGGGCTTCCACGGCAATGTCATTGCCATGTACGGTGCTGCTAAAGCCGCACTGGGGCGACAAGGCCAGTTGTTCAAGCGGAACATATTTGGCGGCTTGTTCAATTCGGCTTTTAAGGTCGTCCTTGCTTTCCAGTGCGCCAAACTTGGTGGTTACCAGCCCGAGCACCACGGTTTTGCCTTTGGGCAGGTAGCGCAGTGGCTTGAAGTCACCGCTGCGGGCATCGTCATATTCCATGAAGTAGGCGTCAAGGTTCATTTCCTTGAGCAGGGCTTCCGCCACAGGCTCATAGTTGCCCGATGCCGCGTGGGTGCTTTTGAAATTGCCCCGGCACAGATGCATGGCCAGCGTCATGCCGGCTGGTTTTTGGGCCACCACGAGGTTGATGAACTGCGCATAGCGGTGTGGCAGCTCATTGGGGTCATCACCGCGCTGGCGAGCGGCTTCGCGCATTTTTTCATCGCACAGGTAGGCCAGGTTGGTGTCGTCCATCTGCACATAGGTGCAGCCTGCGGCCGCCAGCGAACGCAATTCGTCACCGTAGGCATTGGCCACATCTTGGTAAAACGCAGGCTCAAGCTCAGGGTAGTGCACCTTGCTGATGCCGGCGCGGCCACCGCGAAAGTGCAGCATGGTTGGCGAAGGAATGGTTACCTTCGGGGTGTTGCCTGACTTGACCTGGCTTTTCAGAAACGCGAAGTCGGCCAGTTGAATGTCCTTGGCGTGGCGCACCTTGCCGACCACCTTCATGACTGGTGGTGCCAGCTCCTCGCTTCCGTCTGGGCGTTTCACGGTGAACGGGATGCCGACCTCGACGCCGCCCAGTTGCTCCAGAAAATCGACATGGAAGTAAGTGCGGCGGAACTCGCCATCGGTGATGCTTTTCAGGCCAACGTCTTCCTGGAATTTGACGATCTCGGCAATTGCCCGGTCTTCCACCACGCGCAGCTGTTCGGCTGTGATGATGCCTTTTGCCTTTTGCTCGCGCGCTTCAAGCAGGTATTTCGGACGAAGAAAGCTGCCGACGTGGTCAAAGCGTGCCGGAAGATGGGACATGTTTTTATCCTTGGGGAGTCGAAAAAGAAGTGGAGTATGTCAGAGCACCGTCGGCGCGCCCAGGTTCAGGTTGCTACCAGGAGGTTTTGAACTGGGGACCGATCGTGCTACAGGTCGAGCACCAGGGTTTTGCTCTTGGCGCGTGAGCAACATGGCGTGAACTGGTCGTTTTTAGCGTGCTCTTCGTCTGTAAAGTACATGTCCCGGTGGTCGGGTTCACCTTCCAAAACACGCGTGATGCAGGTGCCGCAGACGCCTTGCTCGCAGGAGGTCAGAATCTCGATGCCATGCTCCTTCAGGACATGAACAATATTTTGATCAGCACCCACTTTGTAGCTTTTGCCCGAGCTGGCAAGGCGGATTTCAAAGCTGCTGTCGCCAGAAGTGTCCTGGGGAGCGGCGCCAAAATACTCGGTGTGGACCTGTTCGCTTTTCCAGCCGCTGGATTGAGCTGTGCTCAGCACATGGTCGATGAAGCCGGCGGGGCCACAGACATAGAGTTGTTGGCTGGCGTCAGGATGGGCCAGCACGGCGGGCAGATCGAGTTTTTGCTCCGCTGGCCCGGCATCAAAATGAAATTCAACCCGATCGGCAAACGCCGACGTGGCTATCTCATTATGAAAAGCCGTCCGCTCGATGGAGCGGGTGCAATAGTGCAGCGTAAAGTCAGCCTTGATGGCGGTCAGTCGCTGGGCCATGCACAGTAGCGGCGTCACTCCTATTCCCCCTGCCAGGAGCAGCGTGTGGGCCGCATGCTGCAGGGGGAAATGGTTTTTGGGTGCGCTGATCTGGATCACGTCGCCCAGCTGGACTGCATCGTGCATGGCGACAGAGCCCCCACGCGAAGCCGGGTCTCGCAGCACGGCAATTCGGTACCGGTGCTTTTCGTTGGCATCGTTGCACAACGAGTACTGGCGCGTCTGTCCGCCAGGAATGTTGACGTCAATGTGCGACCCTGCGCTAAATGATGGCAGCGGCGCACCGTCGAGACTGGCCAGCTCGAAGCTGACGATGCCTTCGGCTTCGGCTTTCTTTTGAACGACCCTGACTGAGAGGCTGTCCATGGCTAACACGCCTGCTCTGGCTGCTGCTCTTGCGCCATGAGACGGTCCAGTATGCGCCGGGACTGCACTCCGCCTGCGTCGATATTGAGTAGCAGCAGCTTGCGTTGAGGAAAGGCTGAAAGGTTGCGTTGCTGCGCTTCAAGAACCACCGTGTCTTCTGCAAAAACTTTGGCTTGTCCCTCGCGAATCTGGGCGGTGAGTGACTTGTCCTTGGGATTGAAGTTGCGCGCCATGCCCCAGAAGTACCACATCGAGGTTTCTGTTTCAGGCGTGCAGAAATCGACCACGATGCTGTGTACCTTGTCTTTCGGATCAGCGTGGTAGCCGCCCTTGCCGGCATGCGCAACACCCACTTCAATCATCACGTGGCTGGGAGGCGTGAAACGGCAGACCTGCCAGCGGTCGACCGGCACATCGTCAGCCAGGTTGTTGCCCCGCAAGTTGGCGCGCCAGAACGGCGGGGCCATGATGTTTTGCATGAAGCGGCTCGTCACGACGGTGTCACCCTCGGTTTTGGTGGTCACCGGCGTCTCGTCGATTTCCTTCTGGCCAATGCTGGTGGTGTGAACATAGGTTTCATGGGTCAGGTCCATCAGGTTGTCGATCATCAGGCGGTAGTCGCACTGAACGTGGTAAAGCCCGCCGGCATAGGCCCACTCGGGGTTGTCGGCCCATTCGAGCGGATGTATCTTGTCAGGGTCTGCGAGCTTGTCGTCCCCTGTCCAGACCCAGACAAAGCCATGGCGCTCCACCACCGGATAGCTGCGCGTGCGCGGAAACCCCTGCACCCGCTGGCCCGGCATGGAGGCGACCTTGCCGTCGCAGTTCATGGTCAAGCCGTGGTAGCCGCAGACCAGTTTGCCCTCACACACCGTACCTAAGGACAGCGCCGCGCCGCGATGGGGACAGAAGTCATCCAGCGCGGCGACCTTGCCTTCCGGACCCCGGTAAAAAACTATCTTTTCGCCGCATATCTGCCGACCCATGGGCTTGTCGTCAATTTCAGATGGCGTGCAGGCAACATACCAGGCATTTTTTGGGAACATGGGCTCTTTCCTAGACGAGGTATTCAAGGATGTGGCGACGATTTGCGGTCTTTGCAGTCTCCATTGCGCGACGAGTGGTAAGGGTGACTGTTAGGGGAATTTACAAAATTAACACCAATAATGTATACATCGATCGGGTAATCCAATAATTTTTAGCTTGATTCTGGTTGAATTTGATTTATTCTGCACGTTATTGTATACATTTAGGCTCCGATGAACCTTGCCAAACATCTTGCTCAGTCGGTCGTCGATGAGGACCCTGGCGCATCTCAAGCTGTCAAGGCACAGTTGCGGCTGCGCGAAATGATCCTTGCCGGTGAGCTGCCTAGCGGCGTCCGCATCACTGAGCTGGCCATCGTTGAAAAGCTGGGGGTTTCGCGTACGCCGATTCGGGCTGCGCTCTTGCGACTGGAACAGGAAGGTTTGCTGGAAGCCTTGGTTAACGGGGGCTATGCGGTCCGGACGTTTTCAGAGTGTGATGTTTCCGAGGCGATTGAACTGCGCGGCACACTTGAAGGACTGGCCGTCCGCCTGGCGGCAGAGCGCGGGGTCGATGCGGTGACCCTTGGCCATGCGCGCACATGCCTTGCCCAGATTGACGTGGTACTGAGCCGGGCTGCTCTCGATGACGACGCGTTTTTGCAGTATGTGACGCTGAACCAGACCTTCCACAATTTGCTCGCCGACATGGCGGGCAGTGCGGTAATTGCACGCGAGCTTGATCGCGTCGTGAAGCTGCCTTTCGCCTCTCCGTCGGGCTTTGTCGTCCTGCAGGCCAATTCACCCCAGGCTCGCGACATGCTGGTGGTTGCGCAGGACCAACATCGTCAGGTGCTCGATGCCATCGAACGGCGAGAAGGGTCGCGAGCCGAGGCCATCATGCGCGAGCATTCACGTATTGCCCAGCGTAATCTGCATGCGACGCTGCAGCGCCATGATTTTGGCCAGATGCCCGCCGTCCGCCTGATCAGCAAACCAGGCTAGAGCGGCTTGATGAGCCCGGGGTATTCGGGTTTTCAATCAATCATCCTGAAGCGCTGTCGGCTATAGTAATTTGTTATATCAAGCTGTCTGTATTTTTGCTTGCGCATACAACTGTTTGAAGCGATATTTTCCCCATCCCATCAGGAGTTCCTCATGAAAAAAAGATTGTTTCTTTCAGCCTTTGCCATTGCGGTCATGGGGCTGTCTGCTGCAGGTGCGATGGCACAGGACAAATTCAAAATCGGCCTGATCTTGCCGATGACTGGCCAGCAAGCCACCACCGGCCGGCAGATCGAAGCTGCAGCCAGGCTGTATATGGCGCAGAACGGCGACACGGTCGCCGGTAAGAAAATTGAGTTGATCATCAAGGACGACACCAGTGTGCCCGACGTCACCAAGCGCCTTGCACAGGAACTGGTGGTCAATGACAAGGTCAATGTGCTGGCCGGATTCGGCATCACGCCTTCGGCTCTGGCAACCGCGCCGATCGCGACCCAATCCAAGACCCCACAAGTAGTGATGGCGGCTGCGACGTCGAGCATCACACAGGCCTCGCCTTATATTGTGCGGACCAGCTTCACGCTGCCGCAGGCGGCGGTTGCTTTGGCCGACTGGGCGCCGAAAAACGGCATTAAAAAGGTTGTGACGCTGGTAAGCGACTACGGCCCCGGCATTGATGCTGAAAAATTCTTCCGGGAACGTTTGACATTCAACGGCGGCCAGGTGTCCGAGGCCCTGCGCGTGCCCCTGCGTAATCCTGACTTTGCACCGTTTCTGCAAAAAGTGCGCGATCTCAAGCCAGATGCGCTGTTTGTGTTCGTGCCTTCCGGCGCAGGTGCTGCGGTGATGAAGCAGTTTCTCGAGCGTGGCATGGACAAGGCGGGTATCAAACTGATTGGCACTGGCGACGTGACCGATGACGATCAGCTCAACGACATGGGTGATGGCGCCCTGGGCGTGGTGACCTCTCACCACTACTCGACTGCTCACCCGTCTGCCGTGAACAAGAAATTCGTCGAAGCCTTTGGCAAGGCCAACAAGGGCATGCGTCCCAACTTCATGGCGGTCGGCGGTTATGACGGCATGCGCGTGATTTACGAGGCCCTGAAAATTACCAAGGGCAATGGTGGCGGTGATGCCCTGCTGGCCGCAATGAAGGGCCAGATTTTTGAGAGTCCGCGCGGCCCGATGTTTATTGATGCGCAAACCCGCGATGTGGTCCAAAACATTTACCTGCGCAAGGTGGAGAAAAAAGACGGTCAGCTTTACAACGTGGAGTTTGACGTGATCAAGGACGTCA
>JANOLL010000260.1:0-11080 GCA_031419775.1 Polaromonas sp.
ACCGGGCATCGGTCAAGCCCTGGAGTTTGGAACCCAGCGTGCCATGCGTATCTGGATCGATCCAGCCAAACTCACCGGCTTTGCCCTCTCGACGGCCGATGTCACCAATGCGGTTCGCTCGCAGAATGCGCAGATCGCTTCTGGCGCGATTGGTGAGTTGCCCAACGTCGCGGGGCAGGGCATCGCGGCTACCGTGGTGGTTCGGGGTCAGCTGTCCAACGTGGAGCAGTTTGGCAATGTCATTCTTCGTGCCAATACTGATGGCTCCACTGTGCGCCTACGGGACGTCGCCCGAATTGAACTGGGCGCCGAGTCCTATTCCCGATCGACTCGCCTGAATGGAAATCCATCTACCGGCATAGGCTTGCAACTGGCGCCTGATGCCAACGCACTGTCGGCCGCCAAAGCGGTAAAAGCCAAGATGGAGCAGCTCAAGGCCAACTTTCCGGCTGGCATGAAATATTCGATTCCGTATGACAGCTCGGTCTTTGTCGACATCTCCATCAAGCAGGTAGCGGTGACATTGCTGGAAGCCATCATCCTGGTGTTTTTGGTGATGTACCTGTTTCTGCAAAATATTCGTTACACCATCATTCCAACCATCGTGGTGCCGATCGCCTTGTTGGGTACCTTTGCCACATTGCTGGCGCTGGGTTTTTCCATCAATGTGTTGACCATGTTTGGCATGGTGCTGGTCATTGGCATCGTGGTGGATGATGCCATTGTGGTGGTGGAAAATGTAGAGCGCATCATGGGCGAAGAGGGGCTGAGCCCGCTAGATGCCACGCGCAAGGCGATGAGTCAGATTTCGGGCGCTATTGTCGGCGTGACCGTGGTCCTGATTGCGGTATTTGTGCCACTGGCGTTTTTTGCTGGTTCGGTCGGCAACATTTACCGGCAATTTTCGGCTGTGATGGTCGCAGCCATCAGCTTTTCGGCGTTGCTGGCCTTGTCTCTAACGCCAGCACTTTGTGCCACTTTGCTTAAACCGGTTGAGGCCGGGCACCACCACGCCAAGAAGGGATTTTTTGGCTGGTTTAATCGGGGCTTTTCTAGCACGGCCAAAAACTACGAGAGCTTGGTCGCCCGATTGCTGCGGCGCGCCGGGCGTTACCTGCTGATTTACGTCGCCATTATTGGCGTGATTGCAGTGCTCTACAGCCGACTCCCCACCTCATTTTTGCCTCAGGAAGACCAGGGCAACCTGTTGGTCAATATCCAGTTGCCCCCAGGCGCGACGCTTGAGCGCACGCGCTCGGTGGTGCAGCAGGTGGAAGCCTTCATGCTCAAACAACCGGAGGTAGAAAGCATGGTCGGCGTGCTGGGTTTCAGCTTTGCGGGGCAGGGGCAAAACGCCGGTCTGGCATTTGTCACACTGAAGAATTGGGACGAACGCAAAGGCGACGGGCAATCCGCGCAGGCGATTGCAGGACGTTCTTTTGGCGCACTGTCGGGCATTCGGGATGCATCGGTTTTTCCGCTCAGTCCACCACCGATTCGCGAGCTTGGCACCAGCAGCGGTTTTACCTTCAGGCTGCAAGACCGTTCGGGTGCGGGGCGTGAAGCCTTGCTGGCAGCCAGGGGCCAGTTGTTGGGCCTGGCATCGCAAAGCCCTGTGCTGGCCCAGGTCCGGCCCGATGGGCTGGAGGACTCGCCCCAGCTGGAACTGAACATCGATCGCGACAAAGCGAACGCGCTGGGTGTTAGCTTTGACGCCATCAATGCCGCGTTGTCAACGTCGCTGGGCTCCAGCTATATCAACGACTTTCCCAATCAGGGCCGATTGCAGCGCGTGATCGTGCAGGCCGATGCCCCGGCGCGCATGCAACCGGACGACCTGCTGAGGCTCAACGCGAGCAACGCCAGAGGCCAATCGGTGCCTTTTGCATCGTTTGCCAAACTCGATTGGGTGCAGGGCGCAGCCCAGACCGTGCGCTACAACGGCTATCCGGCGATGCGCATCAGCGGTGCTGCCGCGCCGGGCTACAGTACGGGCGCTGCCATTGCCGAGATGGAAAAAATTGCCGCGCAGCTGCCACCCGGGTTTGGCTACGAATGGAGTGGTCTGTCGCGAGAAGAAAAAATCGCCGGCTCTCAGGCCATGGTCCTGTATGCCTTTGCCATTCTGGCGGTTTTTCTTTGCCTGGCGGCGTTGTACGAGAGCTGGTCCATTCCGCTGGCCGTGATTCTGGTGGTGCCGCTGGGCGTACTGGGTGTGATTGTGGCGACTCTTCTGCGCAGTTATTCCAACGACATTTACTTTCAGGTTGGACTGATCACCATCATTGGCCTGTCTGCAAAAAACGCTATCCTGATCATAGAGTTCGCCAAGGATCTCCAGGCGCAAGGCAAGGGCGTGATCGAGTCGGCACTGGCAGCTGCCCATCTGCGCTTCAGGCCGATTGTCATGACCTCGCTGGCCTTCATGCTGGGCGTCTTGCCCCTGGCTTTGGCATCTGGCGCGGGGTCAGCCAGTCAGCGTGCGATTGGAACCGGGGTGATCGGCGGGATGATCACGGGTACGGTGCTGGCGGTGATCTTTGTGCCCATTTTCTTTGTAGTGGTGCGCGGCTTCTTCAAAGGCAGCGAGCGACAGCGGCAGCGGTTTGCCGAGCACGCCAGAGCGGCCGGAATTGGTTTGGACGACCCGTACCCGTCAGGGCAGCCCGAAGTGAAGGACATCCGCCATGGTTAAAAAACTTTCTAAACCGATGAGCCTTTTTTCAGCGGCTTTGCTGGCGGGTTGTTCGATGATGCCTGTCTATCAACGGCCTGCCGAACCGGTGGCCGCTGCTTGGCCTACCTCAGGTGCCTCGGCGACCATCACCGCCGGTCTGTCAGCCGCTGAGGTCGATTGGCAGACTTTCTTTACCGATCCCAAGCTCAGACTGCTGATAGAGACCGCGCTCCAAAGCAACCGGGACCTGCGCATTGCAGTGCTCAACATTGAGCAAGCCAGGGCCCAGTTCCAGATCAGGCGCGCAGACCAGGTTCCCACCGTCAACGCCGTTGTGGCGGGATCGCGCCAGCCGGCCCGTACGACGAATGGTGATACCTTTATTTCCAGCACCTACACCGCCGGCCTGGCCATTACCGCTTATGAGCTTGATTTTTTTGGCCGCGTTGCCAGCCTCAAGGAGCAGGCCCTGGCACAGTACCTGGCCACCGAGGAAGGGCGTCAGTCGGCACAGATCAGCCTGATTGCCACGTTGGCCAACACCTATTTGAGCGTGGTGGCCGATGACGAGCTGTTGGCTCTCACGCGGCAAACCCTGGTCACGCGCGAGGAGACCTTCAGACTCAGTAAATTGCGCTTTGACAACGGCATCACGTCCGAACTGGATCTGCGGCTGGCCGAGTCACTGCTTGAAACCGCTCGAGCCTCACTGGCCCAACTGACACGCCAGCGCGCGCTGGACCTTAATGCCTTGACCTTGCTGGTTGGGCAGCCGCTGGCCGGTGAGCTTGCACCTGAATTTCTGTCAAGCGGACGCGGCCTTGCATCCGGCCCGATGCTGCAGGACGTGCCGGAAGGTCTGCCGTCTGATCTGCTGATCAGGCGGCCCGACGTACGCCAAGCCGAGCAGCAACTGATTGCCGCCAATGCCAACATTGGCGCTGCGCGTGCGGCTTTCTTTCCCCGTATTTCACTGACCACCAGCATCGGTAGCGCCAGCTCACAGCTCGGCGGTCTGTTCAAGAGTGGCTCATTTGGCTTCACGCTCGCGCCGCAACTGTTACTTCCAATTTTTGATGCAGGCCGTAACCAGGCCGGGCTGGGCTCAGCCAATGCCGGGCGTGACATTGCGGTGGCGCAATACGAAAAAACCATCCAGATCGCGTTCAGGGAAGTCGCCGACGCGCTTGCCGCACGAGATACTCTGGGCGAGCAGTTGCGTGCCCAGCAGGCACAGGCCAACGCGGAGGCTGTGCGCTACAAGTTGGCCGGCTTGCGCTATGACAATGGCATCGCCAGCTACCTGGACGCACTGGACGCCCAACGCTCACTTTTTTTAGCCCAGCAGGCTCTGGTGCAAACCCGACTGGCGCAACTGCAGAGTCAGGTGACCTTGTACAAAACGCTAGGTGGCGGGTGGAAATAGCAGGGAGCGGTGCTATTGAATCAGAAGTGTGGTGACGGGAGAATGCAAACCTAGCCAACGCGCCGCTGCAGCTTGCAGTATGCGCGGCTGGCCTGTGGTGATCAATTTGACTTGCCCAAGAGCCGATGTGGGGGTGCAATCGACATCTGGCAGTCGGGCAGCCAGCAAGCGCCGCGTCTGTCGCGCCACGGCGTCACCGTTATCCACAATTTGAACGGTCGGACCGACGAGCTCCTGCAGAAACGGTCTGACGAACGGGTAATGGGTGCAGCCCAGCACCAGCGTGTCGATTTCCCCCGTTTTATGATCAAACAAGCCTGTTGCCCTTGTATATTGCGCGCACTTAGCTATTATTTCTGTAGCGTCTTGATGGTCGATCCAGCGCTCTATGGCATCGGCGAAACCGTCGCAGGCCTGCACGACAAAGTTTGCCAGGCCAGCTTGCGAATCCAGAAGTGACTGAAACTTGGCGCTGAACAATGTGCTGCGGGTGGCCAGCACGGCGATGTGTCCGGTCTTGCTCAGCGCTACGGCGGGCTTCAAGGCGGGTTCAACGCCAATGATGGGCAGCTGCGGGTAGTCAGCTCGAAGCAGCGCGATTGCCGCAGCGGTGGCCGTGTTGCACGCCATAACCATCGCACTGATGTTTTGCCCGACCAGGTAGGACGCCAAGGCGCGGGATCGGCCCACAACATAAGCCTCGTCCCGTTCGCCATAGGGTGAGTGGGCGTGGTCAGCGATGTAAATGAAGTCCTGGGACGGCAGTTCTTTTCGTAGCGCTTTCAGAATGCTCAGGCCACCAATGCCGCTGTCGAAGACGCCAATCATGGCCCCCACGGTCGCTGACTTCGTGCAGCTCCCTGCCCACCGAGTGGGCCGCTGCGCCTGCGACCCGACGAAGCCGGTTTTGCGGCCCCTGCTTGCACGGAGCGAAGTGGCATGTTGTGTTGGCCTAAGCGCTCGTCACCGGGATTGTCTTGAACTCGCCCGTAGCAATCCGTTTCTGCCACTCCGCCGGTCCTGTGATGTGCGCGCTGGTGCCGCCCGAATCAACGGCTACTGTCACGGGCATGTCCACCACGTCAAACTCGTAAATTGCTTCCATGCCCATGTCGGCAAAACCGACGACTTCGGCGTGCTTGATGGCTTTGGACACCAGGTAAGCTGCGCCGCCGACGGCCATCAGGTATGCGCTCCGGTGTTTCTTGATGGCTTCAATGGCGACGGGTCCGCGCTCGGCCTTGCCAATCATCGAGATCAAACCGGTCTGTGCCAGCATCATTTCTGTGAAACCGTCCATGCGGGTGGCGGTAGTGGGGCCGGCAGGTCCGACGGCTTCACCCTTGACCGGGTCGACCGGTCCAACGTAGTAGATCACGCGATTGGTGAAGTCAACCGGCAATTTCTCCCCTTTGGCCAGCATGTCAGCGATGCGCTTGTGGGCGGCGTCGCGGCCAGTCAGCATCTTGCCGTTGAGCAACAGTGTCTGGCCCGGTTGCCAGCTGGCGACTTCTTCCTTGGTCAGCGTGTTGAGGTCAACTTTTTTACTTTGGACGTAGTCGGGCGTCCAATTGACGTCGGGCCAGGTATCGAGCGACGGCGGCGTGAGGTACACGGGTCCGCTGCCGTCCATGATGAAATGCGCGTGACGGGTCGCGGCGCAGTTGGGGATCATCGCTACCGGTTTGCTGGCTGCATGGGTTGGGTACATCTTGATCTTGATGTCGAGCACCGTGGTCAAGCCGCCCAGGCCCTGCGCGCCAATGCCCAGGGCGTTGACTTTTTCAAACAGCTCCAGGCGTAGCGCTTCGACTTTCGTCAGTGCCGCACCCGAGGCGGACTTGGCCTGCAATTCATACATATCAAGATCGTCCATCAGGCTTTCCTTGGCCATCAGCACGGCTTTTTCTGCGGTGCCGCCAATGCCTATGCCCAGCATGCCGGGCGGGCACCAGCCAGCGCCCATGGTCGGCACGGTCTTCAGCACCCAGTCAACAACTGAGTCGCCAGGGTTGAGCATCACCATCTTGCTTTTGTTCTCGCTGCCGCCGCCCTTGGCAGCAACCGTCACTTCCAACGTATTGCCGGGCACCAGCTCGGTAAAGATGACCGCAGGCGTATTGTCTTTGGTGTTTTTGCGGTCGAAATGCGGGTCGGCAACAACTGAAGCGCGCAAGGTGTTGTCGGGGTGGTTGTAGCCCTGGCGAACACCTTCGTTGACTGCATCGTCAATGGAGCCGCTAAACCCTTCCCAGCGCACGTCCATGCCCACTTTCAAAAATACGTTGACGATGCCGGTGTCCTGGCATATCGGGCGCTGGCCGGTTGCGCTCATTTTGCTGTTGGTCAAAATCTGGGCAATCGCATCCTTGGCAGCGGGGCTTTTTTCTGCCTCGTAAGCGCGCGCCAAATGGGCGATGTAGTCGCTTGGGTGGTAGTAGCTGATGTACTGCAGGGCAGCGGCGACGGATTCGATCAGGTCGACTTGTTTGATGGTGGTCATAAGCGTTCGATTAGGTGGCACGCGCATTATCGTTCAGTGCTGCCAGCCGCTAGGGCCCAGTGCGGTGTCAGGTCCTGCGTCGGTATTCGATGCGGGTCGACTGCTCGATCAGTGCAGCGGCATCGTGCAGCAGGAAGGTACGGAAGGCAGCGGCCACCGGCGCCAGACGTTTGTTTCGACGGTGCACCACATACCAGTGAGACTGCAGCGGAAAGCCCTGCACATCCAATATCGCCAGACTGTTTGAATTGACCTCCTGGCTGATGGTGTGCGCCGACAGAAAGCCTACGCCCATACCAGCGATCACGGCCTGTTTGACGGTCTCCGTGCTGCGAATTTTCATCGCGAAATTAAGCAAATCCAGTTGCGGCCCGAAGGCCTCCGCCATCGCGTTCCAAGTGTCGGAGCCCTTCTCACGCGCAATAAAAGGCTCGCGTGCCAGGCGTGCGACGGGAATACGCCTGCGTCCTACCAGCGGATGGTCCGGCGGGGCCACGATGACATAAGGATGCGGTGCAAATGCCTCGTTCAGGGTGTCCACGTCGGTGGGTGGCCGGCCCATGATGGCCAGGTCGGTCAGGTTATCGGCCAGTTGCTGCAGCAATTCTTCGCGGTTAACGACCACCAGATTCAGCGTCACGCCCGCATGCAGGCGCGCAAAGGCCACCAGCAGGCGCGGAAAGAAGTAGTCACCGGCACTGATCACCGCCACATTCAGGGTGCCGCCGGAGACGCCTTTGAAGTGCGTCATCGTGTCTTCGACCTGTTTGAACTGCTCGATGATCATGCGACTCGAGTGCAGCATTTCCTCACCGGCCGGCGTGAGGTGGATTTTTTTCCCGAGTTGCTCAAACAGCGGCAAGCCCGCATGGTCTTCCAACCGTTTCACCTGAGTGGATACAGCAGGCTGCGTCAAATGCAATTCCTCAGCGGCGCGCGAAAAACTCAGGTTACGCGCAACCGCCTCAAATACTTTGAGCTGGCGTAAGGTCGCGTTTTTCATCAGTTGGCTTCATTCATATGTATAACCTATTAGTTATGGTGATTATCAAATACTTTTACTATCATTTATCGTTATGGCCGCCTACATTGGTCCTTACTGCAGATCAAGGAGACAACAATGACAAAAATGAAAGCCGCCATGGCAGCCGTGCTGGTGCTGGAAAAAGAGGGCATCAGCCAGGCCTTCGGCGTACCCGGCGCCGCCATCAACCCTTTCTATGCGGCGATGCGTGAACGGCAGTCCATCACGCACATTCTTGCTCGACACGTCGAAGCAGCCTCCCATATGGCGGAGGGCTATACCCGAGCCCGCGCTGGCAATATCGGGCTGTGCATCGGTACGTCCGGGCCGGGAGGCACCGATATGATCACGGGTCTGTACTCAGCCAGTGCTGACAGTATTCCCATTTTGTGCATAACCGGTCAGGCTCCGCGCGCCAGGCTATACAAAGAAGATTTCCAGGCAGTCGACATTGAGTCGATTGCAAAGCCTGTGACCAAGTGGGCCTGCACCGTACGCGAGCCCGGCCAGCTTCCTGGCTCACTGCAGCAGGCTTTCCACTTGATGCGCTCTGGACGGCCAGGGCCGGTCCTGCTCGATCTGCCGTATGACGTGCAGATGGCCGAGATTGAATTCGACATTGACAACTACGAGCCGCTCCCGGTTTACAAGCCGTCCGCAACGCGCAGGCAGATTGAGCGGGCCCTCGACATGCTGGCATTGGCCAGGCATCCGCTAATCGTGGCCGGAGGCGGTGTCATCAATGCCGATGCTTGCGATCTGCTGGTCGAGTTTGCCGAACTCACCGGAATTCCCGTGATTCCGACGCTGATGGCCTGGGGCGCCATTCCCGATGACCATCCGCTGATGGCAGGCATGGTGGGGCTACAGACCAGCCATCGCTACGGCAACGCGACCATGCTGGCGAGCGATTTCGTGCTGGGCATTGGCAACCGCTGGGCCAATCGCCACACTGGCTCGATAGAGGTCTACACCCACGGGCGCACATTCGTCCATGTGGATATTGAGCCGACCCAGATTGGCCGCGTCTTCACGCCAGACTTTGGCATTGTTTCGGACGCCAAAGCCGCGCTCGAATTGTTCGTGCAAGCAGCGCGGGAGCGTGCCGCAGCGGGCAGCCTGCCGGATCGAAGCGATTGGGCATTTCGCTGCGCCGAGCGCAAGCGCCTGATGCTTCGCCAGTCGCATTTCGACAATGTACCCATCAAGCCGCAGCGGGTCTACGAGGAAATGAACTTGGCCTTCCCGCGCGACACGGTCTACGTCAGCAATATTGGACTGAGCCAAATTGGTGCTGGACAATTCATGCGGGTCTTCGGCCCGCGGCAGTGGATCAATTGTGGTCAGGCGGGTCCGCTGGGCTGGTCCATGCCGGCGGCGCTCGGCGTGGTGGTGGCCGATCCCTCGCGGACCGTGGTGGCGATCAGCGGTGACTATGACTTTCAGTTCCTGCTGGAAGAACTGGCCGTTGGCGCGCAGTTCAAGCTGCCTTATATCCATGTGCTGGTCAACAATTCCTATCTTGGGTTGATTCGGCAGGCGCAGCGCGGTTTTGATATGGACTATTGCGTTCAGCTCGCCTTCGACAACATCAACGTCGGCGAGCCTGGAGACTCGCTGCGCGGATATGGCGTTGACCATGTTGCTGTGGCTATTGCCCTGGGCTGCAAGGCGCTACGGGTGACCGATCCGGGCGAGTTGCAGAACGCGCTAAAACAAGCCCGCTTGCTGGCAGCCCAGCACCGGGTTCCGGTGGTTCTTGAAGTGATTCTTGAAAAGGTGACCAATATCGCGATGGGCACAGAGATCAACAAAGTCAATGAGTTCGAGGCGATCGATTGTCGGCATCCACAAGGGATCAGCGGTCTTGAGCTTGACGGGCTACTTCAATAAGCCCCACCCATTTTGAAATCAAGGAGATTCCCATGTCTGGTATTTTGTCTGCACAACAACTGACCAACCCAATCGCCGACGCGCACCGTCAGGCGTACAACGCTGCCTTTGATGAACTTGATTTGCCATGGCACTGGGATGCGGCCACCTATCAAAAGTTGATTGGCTACGGAAAGGATGGCGTGCGCCGCTACCTGGAAAGCGAACGACCGCACCTGCTGCGCGCTTACGACCCTGACTTTCTGGTGGCTGCGGTCGAAGCCGCCAAGGCCCGCCGAATGTGTGGCCCGCCGGCGTGACAGTCTTTCTCTGGGTATGACGCCATGCGGCACTGCTGCGCAAGAGATTAACGGGGTCGGCAGGCTACCGAGCCATTTCAATTAACTTAAAGGCGACTATCGTGAAAATTGCAATCATCGGAGCGGGAGCGATCGGCGGCCTTGTTGGGGCCAAGTTGGCGCTGGCCGGAAACGAAGTCACGTTTATGGTGCGAGGGGCTAATTTGCAGGCCATTCGCCGTGATGGGGTCCGACTGATTTCAGCGGACGGTACGGAGCAAGCCACCCAGGTGGGAGCGACCGACGACTATGCAGAGGCGGGCCCACAGGATTTGGTGATCCTGGCGATGAAGGCGCATCAGGTCGAGGCAATCGTGGACGACTTACCTGCACTGCTCGGTCCGCAGACGCCCGTGGTCACCATGCAGAACGGTATTCCTTTTTGGTACTTCCATCGGCATGGCGGCCCACTCGAAGGCAGCGCCGTCAAAAGTGTTGATGCCGGATGCAGTCTTGCGCAAAAGATCGGAGCGGAGCGCATTATTGGCTGTGTGGTGTATCCCGCCTCGGAACTGATGGCACCCGGCGTGGTGCGCCACATCGAGGGCGACCGGTTTCCGCTGGGAGAACTGGACGGCAGCAGCAGCGAACGGGTCAACCGGATTTCAGAGTGCTTCACCCAGGCAGGATTCAAGGCGCCCGTGCTGGACAAGATACGCTGCGAAATCTGGCTGAAACTATGGGGCAATCTCACCTTCAACCCGATCAGTTGCCTGACGCATTCCACCTTGGCCGATATTTGCCAGTACCCGCTTTCGCGTGACCTTGCAGCAAGCATGATGGGTGAAGCGCAAACGGTGGCCGAGAAGCTCGGCATCGCCTTCCGCACCACGCTGGACAAACGGATTGCCGGCGCCGAAAAGGTTGGCCACCACAAAACCTCCATGCTGCAGGACATCGAGGCCGGTCGCGCCCCTGAAATTGACGCGCTCGTCGGTGCGGTGGCCGAACTGGGCAGACTGACTGGCACGCCCACCCCACATATCGACGCCGTCTTTGCGCTGGTGAAATTACTGGTTCGGGCCATGGAAGCGGGAAAGGGTCGGTTGCGCCTGGAGGCCAATGCCTGCGAGCCTGGACGGGCAAACCAGATGGCGGCAAGGCAAGCGCGCTACCTTGCCCACGCGGCCTGATGCGGGGGGCGGGTTAGGTTCAGGACTGCCCCGTGTCCGACAGGACGTATCCGCCGCTAGTGGGATACTGATAATCGTCAGGGACC
>JANOLL010000261.1:0-6382 GCA_031419775.1 Polaromonas sp.
GCCAGATACAGGCCTTTGACGCGCAGGCTCGGAAGACCGAAGAAAACGCCGAATAGGGTGGCGCAAAGTCCACCGAGAATCAGTGCCGGAATCAACGGCATCCCTGGAACTCGCACAAAAATGTTGTAGGCCCCGTATGCGCCCACTGCCATGAAGGCGCCCGAACCGAGAGAAATTTGCCCGCAGTAGCCCACCAGGATGTTGACCCCCAGCGCCGCCAGCGAAATGATCAGAAAGGGGATCAGGATGGCGCGAAAGAGGTAGTCGCTGGCCAGCAGCGGAACCGCTGCAAAGGCAAACACCAGAAAAAGAACCACCACCACACGGTCTTGCAGAATCGGAAAAATCTGCTGGTCAGTGCGGTAACTGGTTTTGAATTGGCCGTTTTCTCTGTAGAGCATTTTCGTGTTTCAAACCCGGTCGATAATTTTCTCGCCGAACAGACCTTGTGGCCTGAACAGCAGAAATCCAAGCGCCAATACATAAGCGAACCAGATCTCGATTCCGCCACCGACATAGGGGCCCAGGTACACCTCCGACAGCTTTTCGCCGACACCAATGATCAGGCCGCCAATGATGGCGCCTGGTACAGAAGTCAGGCCGCCCAGAATCACCACGGGTAATGCTCGCAAGGCGACTGTCGTGAGGGAAAATTGCACGCCCAGCTTGCTGCCCCAGATCATCCCGGCCACCAGCGCGACCACACCGGCCACACACCACACCACGACCCAGATTCGGTTAAGCGGAATACCTATAGACTGCGCCGCCTGGTGGTCATCTGCCACGGCACGCAGGGCTCGGCCAGTTGACGTTTTCTGAAAAAACACGCTGAGCAGCGCTACCAGCGTGGCGGCAATCGCTGCGGCAATCAGGTCTTCCTTGTTAAGCAAAATGCCGCCAGGAAACACGGAGTCCAGAACAAAAATGGGCTCCTTGGGCATGCCGATGTCGATCTTGTAGATGTTGCTGCCGAAAAGTGACTGGCCCAGACCTTCCATAAAATAGGTAATGCCCAATGTGGCCATCAACAGCGTGGCACCCTCCTGGTTGACCAGATGCCGCAGTACCAAACGTTCGACCAGCCAGGCCACAGCGAACATGATCACCGCAGCGATGGCGAAAGCGCCGATGTTGGCCAGAACCAGGCTCTTGATGCCGGTCCACTGCGGAATCCATTCGGAAAACCGCGCCATCGCTAATGCTGCAAAAAGCACCATTGCGCCTTGGGCAAAGTTGAAGACCCCTGAGGCTTTGAAGATCAGGACAAAGCCTAGGGCGACCAGCGAATACAACATGCCGGCCATCAGGCCGCCGAGGAGGGTTTCTAAAAAAAATGCCATGCTTAGTGCTCTACGCCGAGATAAGCCCGAATCACATCCGGGTTGTTGCGCACCTCATCGGGCAAACCATCGCCAATCTTTTTGCCGTAGTCAAGAACCACTACGCGGTCTGAGATATCCATGACGACGCCCATGTCGTGCTCAATCAAAACAACTGTGGTGCCGAATTCATCGTTGACGTCCAGAACGAATCGGCACATGTCCTGCTTTTCTTCGACATTCATGCCCGCCATCGGCTCATCCAGCAGCAGCACTTGCGGTTCCATTGCCAAAGCGCGGCCGAGGTCCACGCGCTTTTGAAGACCATAGGGAAGTTGCCCGACCGGCGTTTTGCGGTAGGCCTGAATTTCCAGAAAGTCGATGATTTTTTCCACCGCCTCGCGATGCAGGATTTCTTCTTTTTCCGCCGGTCCGATGCCGAAAGGATTTCGAAAAGCCTGCCACAAAAGGTTGCTTTTAATCTTGAGGTTACGCCCCGACATGATGTTGTCGAGCACGCTCATGCCCTTGAATAAGGCCAGGTTCTGGAAGGTCCGCGCAACCCCCATGACAGCCACCTGATGGCTGTTCATGTGCTTAAAAGTCTGTCCCCGAAAAGTGATTGACCCTTGTTGTGGCGTATAGATGCCGTTGATGCAGTTGAGCATCGAGCTTTTGCCGGCGCCGTTGGGGCCGATGATGGCCCGTATCTCGTGCTCTTTGACGTCAAATGAGATATCTTGCAAAGCCTTGACTCCCCCGAAGCTCAGGGAGATGTTCTGCACGTCCAAAACGGTGTCACCGATTTTTTTTATAGCCATGGTGTGCAAGCGGTTCAGGCTGCTGCCTTGACGGGCGCAAAAATCCGGCTGTCGCATATTTTCAGCGTCGCGCTAATATGCCCTGTTCGACCGTCCTCAAATTTCACGAGGGTGTCTATGTACTGCTCTGTTTTTTCGCTATAGAGCGCATCCACGAGAGGTTGGTACTTGTCGGCAATGAAGCCGCGTCGGACCTTGTTGGTCCGCGTCAACTCGCCGTCATCAGCATCCAGCTCCTTGTGCAGAATCAAAAACCGGCTGATTTGAGAGCCCGCTAGCAGGGCGTCTGTGCTCAAGTCGGCGTTGACCTTTTCCACGCATTCCTGGATGAGTTGATAAACCTCAGGCTTTTGTGCCAAGTCTGTGTAGCCCGCGTAAGGCAAGTTACGTCTTTCGGCCCAGTTGCCGACTGCGTCAAAGTCGATGTTGATGAGCACGCTGACCTTCTCTCGGCCGTCGCCGTAAGCCACTACTTCCTTGATGAAGGGAAAGAACTTGAGCTTGTTTTCGACATATTTGGGTGCAAACATCGCGCCGTCGTTTGCGCCACCTTTGATGCGGCCCACGTCTTTCACCCGGTCGATGATCTTGAGGTGCCCAGTGGCGTCAATGAAGCCGGCGTCGCTTGTGTGGTACCAGCCATCGGCCGTCAGTACTTCGGCTGTGGCAGCCGGATTTTTGTAGTACTCCTTGAGCAGACCAGGCGACTTCACCAGGATTTCACCGTTGGCGGCAACCTTGATCTGCACGCCGTCAATCGGTACGCCCACGGTATCGGCGCGCGCCTGGTTATCGGGCTGTAGGCAGACAAACACTGCGGTTTCAGTTGAGCCGTACAACTGCTTCATGTTGATGCCGATGGAGCGGTAGAACGTGAACAGGTCCGGGCCGATCGCTTCGCCCGCCGTGTAGGCCACGCGCACTCTTGAAAATCCCAGCGTGTTGCGTAGCGGGCCGTACACCAGCACCTGGCCCAGGCCATAGAGCAGACGATCCAGCGCAGCTACCGGCTGGCCATTCATCAAATCCGGGCCGACCCGTCTGGCTACGTTCATGAAAAATTTGAACATGGCGCGCTTGATGCGTCCGGCATCTTCCATTCGAATCATGACTGTTGTGAGCAGTCCCTCAAACACCCGAGGGGGCGCAAAATAATAGGTCGGGCCGATTTCCTTCAGGTCAATCGTGATGGTGCTGGAACTTTCAGGGCAGTTAACCACGTAACCGCAAGCCAGCCACTGCGCATAGCTGAAAATGTTCTGTCCAATCCACGCCATCGGCATGTATGCCAACACCTCTTCGCTGGAGGTGAGTTTGTCAAATTCGGCACCGGCCCGCGCGCGATCAAGCAGGGTGCTGTGCGTGTGCACCACGCCTTTCGGATTGCCGGTGGTGCCGGACGTGAAAAACATTGCTGCCACATCGCCCGGCTGGACCTTATCGACTTCGGTTCGGAACCAGGCGGGTTGACTCACAGCCATCGCAGCGCCCGCTGTGATGAGCTGGTCTAAAGAAACCAGTCCGGGCTCGACGTAGTTGCGCAGGCCACGCGGATTATCAAAAACAATGTGTGCAAGCAGTGGGCACAAGCCTCGTATTTCAAGTAGCTTGTCGACTTGTTCCTGATCTTCCACCAAAGCAAAGCGCACGTCAGCGTTGGTGATCGGAAAAACGCATTCGGCGCCGACGGCATCCTGGTACAGAGGAATCGGCACGGCACCCAGCGACTGAGCCGCCAGCATCGTTGCGTACAGGCGTGGCCGGTTCGCGCCAATCACCACCATGTGTTCCCCCCGCTGCAGTCCGGCCTGGTGCAGTCCGCAAGCGATGCGCTCGACCAGTGCGGCCATATCCGACCAGCTACTGGCCTGCCAGATGCCGTATTCCTTTTCGCGCATGGCGGGCTCACCAGGACGTTCGGCGGCATGCTGCAGCAACAAGTGAGGAAAGGTGGTTTGCATCAGTCGGTGTCTCGAAATCGTCCAGTTCTCAAACCATCAACTTTTGACAGATGATCTCTTTTGCATGCTATGCCTGCGTTTGACGCCAAGTTGTCGTTTCAGCGACAATTCAAGGGTGATTACTCCCCCGGACTTTCCCTTAAGAGGCGGTTGATAAACAGTGCTCATTGAAAGACCCTCGCGCTTACGCAGCCGCACTGCATCGGCAGACGAATTGGCGACCATTCCGTGGCTAACGCTGTTGTCCCCATACGAACGCGCGCGGGCCGAGGCCGAGTTGCAGGTCGGTGACGCCCAACCCGGCGAATTTGTATGCCGAGTCGGCAAGCCGGCGACCTACTGGTTTGGAGTGGTGCAGGGGCTACTGAAAATGAGCAGCGACAATGCTCAGGGACTGACCATGACCTTCACGGGTGTTCCGCCGGGCGGCTGGTTTGGCGAGGGAACAGCTTTGAAGCGCGAACCCTATCGCTACAACATTCAGGCGCTTCGCAAAAGTGTGGTGGCGGGTTTGCCAGTCGATACCTTTGAATGGCTGCTGGATCACTCCATCACCTTCAACCGGTTTGTAATGAACCAGCTCAATGAACGTTTGGGACAGTTCATTGCTGCACGTGAAATTGATCGCATGAACAATCCCGATGTTCGGGTGGCCCGCAGCCTGGCAGCTCTGTTCAACCCGCTGCTCTACCCTGGTGTGGGTGAGGTGCTGCGTATCACCCAGCAGGAACTGGCCTATCTTGTCGGCCTGTCCCGGCAGCGCGTCAACGAGTCGCTGGCCTGCCTGCAGGCGCAGGGCGCGATCCGGGTGGAGTATGGTGGCCTGCGCGTGCTGGACTTGCAGGCCCTGCGTTCAAGCAGGGTGACTGGCGACAAGGCCAGATGAATGGGTATAAGCCGCGTCATGACTCAATTTATCGTTGAAAAGGTGCTGTAGCCTAATGAATTCAAGCATGTAATGCTATTAAATAAAGAGCATGTGATTAATCCTGATATTCCCAAATTCCGACGTGTACCGGCAACCCCGGCCGCCTCTCCGTCCCCCGTGCCGGTCACGGTTCGCCTGAATAAACGCATGGCGGAATTGGGTCTGTGTTCACGGCGCGAAGCCGACGACTGGATCGCCCGCGGCTGGGTTCGTGTGAACGGTTCGCCCGCAGTGATGGGTCAGCCGGTCGCCATCGATGCCCGTATTGACATTGACCGCCAGGCAGAGCAGCAGCAGCGCCAGCTGGTGACTGTTTTGATCAACAAACCGGTGGGCTACGTCAGTGGCCAGGCTGAAGATGGCCACGAGCCGGCCGTCGTCCTGGTTCAGCCGCAAAACCGCTGGCGTGACTGCAATAGCCGCATGCGCTGGGGCCATGAGCAGCTGCGCGGCCTGGCACCGGCCGGCCGTCTGGATATTGACTCCATCGGATTGTTGGTCCTCACGCAGGATGGCCGTGTGGCGCGTCAGCTGATCGGTGAAGATTCCGAGATTGAAAAGGAATACCTGGAGCGGGTCAGTTTGGGCCTGGGCGGGGAAAGCAGCAATGTGCAAGCCGTCTTTCCTGGCGAGAAGCTCAGGCTGCTTAACCATGGCCTGAGTCTGGACGGCCAAGCGCTGCGCCCTGCACAGGTCAGCTGGCAAAACCCGGAGCAACTGCGATTCGTATTGAAAGAAGGTAAAAAACGCCAGATTCGCCGCATGTGTGAGCAGGTCGGTTTGTACGTGACGGGGCTCAAGCGGGTCAGGATAGGGCGGGTGAATCTGGGGCATTTGCCGGTTGGCCAGTGGCGCTACCTGGCCCCGCATGAGGGGTTTTAGCCACGGCTCAAGCGGCCTGAGAAATCCTTGAACCCTTTCAGTCCGGCAATTGTGCCGAGTACCCATTGAAAATACCCGTTTGACACCTCATTTCGAGTCACGAGGGAGGCGACTGCTGGTGAGCCAGCTGTCCCCGTAGCAACGCGACGGGGCTTCGCTTCAATTTTTCGCACTTTAAAACTCATCGACAACCATGAACAAACAAACCCTGTCCTTTCAGGCTGAAGTGGCCCAACTGCTCAAGCTGGTCACCCATTCGCTTTACTCCAACCCAGATATTTTCCTGCGCGAGTTGATCTCCAACGCATCGGATGCCTGTGACAAGCTGCGATTTGAAGCCCTCAATGATGCAGGACTCTATGAAGCCGACCCAGACTTGAAGGTGCGTGTCACGTTTGACAAAGCCGCCAAAACTCTCTCGATTGCAGACAATGGCATCGGCCTGTCCGAGCAAGAGGCGATTGACAACCT
>JANOLL010000262.1:0-25514 GCA_031419775.1 Polaromonas sp.
GGGTCCGTAGGCGTTGTCGGGGATCAGCAACTCGTCGCCGGTTTTGAGCAAAGCCATGCCGACGAGAGCGACCGCTGCCAAACCGCTGGGCACCAGCGTGCAATACCGGCCCCCTTCGAGCGTGGCGATGCGCTCTTCGAGTATGAAGGTCGTGGGCGTGCCGTGCAGTCCGTAGGTGTAGCCCGCCTTGTTTTTCCAGTCCCGGTGGCGCAGGGCGGCAACGCTTGGAAAAATCACCGTTGAGGCCCGGTGCACCGCAGGCGAGACGGCTTCGAAACCGGCTGGTGGCGTGTAAGGGTGATGAATCAGCTGGGTAGCCAGGCCGGGTAAATCGTCGCTCATGCCAGCATGTTAGCGGGCTGACAAATCAGCGCAACACGTCAGCTCAAGCCGAACTAAATCTTCCACTTGGCTACCAATTGCGCTGGCGACAACGCATCGTAGCCTTCGAAAGGTTGGTGAATCCAGGGATTGGTTGGCAGCTGTTCAACACAGTAGTCGGCCTCAAAAGCTGATGCACCCTTTGTCCAGATCACCGCACTGCGCAGTTCGGTTATTGGCGTGTAGTTGGTGCGAAGCTGGTCTATCACCGAGCGCAGGGTATGACCGGTATCAGCCAGATCGTCCACCAGCAGGACCTTGCCCGCAATTTCACCTTTCGGGGTGGTGATGAAGCGGGCGATGTCGAGGTTGCCCTGTGTGGTGCCGGCGTCAGCCCGGTAAGAACTGGTGGACATGATGGCCAGCGGCTTGTCAAAAATCCGCGACAGGATGTCGCCCGGTCGCATGCCGCCGCGCGCCAGACACAGGATGATGTCGAACTGCCATTGAGACTGATGAATTTTGATCGCCAGTTTTTCAATCAGATTGTTGTACTCGTCATAGCTGACGTAGAGGTGCTTTCCATCTTCAGTCAGCATTGACTTACTCCTGAAAAGATAGCAGGCAGCACACGTTTCGATTGGGCTAGGAGCATATTGGGCTTAAAAATGACGGTCAGCAGCCGGTTCAGGCAGTGGCGTAGGGGTTTTTCAGCAGGATGGTATGGTCGCGGTCCGGACTGGTCGAAATCATGTGGATAGGCACACCGGTGACATCCTCGATGCGCTGCAGGTACTTCTGGGCGGCGGCAGGCAGCTTGTCGTAGTCGGTCACGCCCACCGTGCTCTGGCTCCAGCCTGGCATGCTTTCATACACTGGCTTGCAACGAGCGATATCGTCCGCGCCCACCGGCAAAATGTCGGTCAGATGGCCATCGAGTTCATAACCGGTGCAGAGTTTGAGTTCCTCGATGCCGTCCAGCACGTCGAGCTTGGTAATGCACAGGCCTGACAGACCATTGACCTGTGCCGAACGTTTGAGTAACGCGGCATCAAACCAGCCGCAGCGGCGATAACGCCCAGTAACGACGCCACGCTCCGCGCCTACTGTACTCATGTGGTAGCCCGGTGTGCCAGGTTTTTGCCACTCGAGCTCGGTCGGGAAAGGGCCACCGCCAACGCGCGTGCAATAGGCTTTGGTAATGCCCAAAATGTAATGCAGCAGTCCCGGGCCGACGCCCGCTCCCGCAGCGGCATTGCCCGCCACGCAGTTGCTCGACGTGACATACGGGTAAGT
Organism: Polaromonas sp.; assembly: GCA_031419775.1. Classification (GTDB taxonomy): domain Bacteria; phylum Pseudomonadota; class Gammaproteobacteria; order Burkholderiales; family Burkholderiaceae_C; genus Polaromonas. The sequence continues at coordinate 1,618 of JANOLL010000262.1, forward strand.
GCCGTGGTCCACATCGAGGAGCGTGCCCTGAGCGCCTTCGAACAACAGGTTGGCACCGGCCTTGTTGGCATCGTTGAGTTCTCGCGAGACGTCCGCCATCATGGGCCTGAGTTCGTCTGCATAGCTCATGGCTTCGGCGTAAGTCGAATCAAAATCCACTGCGGGAGCACTCAGGAAGGTGGTCAGCACATGGTTGTGCAGGGTCAGCAACTCCCTGAGCTTGCTGGCAAAGCGCTCAGGGTGTTTGAGGTCCTGCACGCGCAGCGCACGCCGGGCAATTTTGTCTTCATAGGCAGGGCCAATGCCCTTGCCGGTGGTACCGATTTTTTCAGTTCCGCCCTGCTCGCGCAAAGCCTCACGCGCCGCATCCAACGCGGCGTGGAAGGGCAAAATCAAAGGACAGGCCTCGCTGATGCGCAGACGTGAGCGCACTTCGACGCCCACCGATTCAAGTTGTTTGATTTCCTTAAACAGGTGCTCGGTTGACAGCACCACACCATTGCCGATGTAGCACTTCACGCCCGGGCGCATGATGCCACTGGGAATCAGGTTGAGAGCGGTTTTAACGCCGTTGATGACCAGCGTGTGGCCGGCATTGTGTCCACCCTGAAAACGCACCACGCCTTGCGACATCTCGGTCAGCCAGTCGACCAGCTTGCCCTTGCCTTCATCGCCCCATTGGGTGCCCACCACCACGACGTTGCGTCCCGCGGGAGCAGCTGCTTTGTTTGTCATCTTCGGTTTCTCTCAAGTTTTCTTGGAATAGGGATGGTGGAATGCTGCTCGCCCAAAGCAAGCGGAGCTTGCACGGGACTCACGGAAACCGTCACAGGGGTTTTGTCACAGGGCGGACCGTCCAAATTCCGTCGAGATGAGTCAACTCCCGGTCGCAATCAAACTCGTTGACTTCATGCTCATGCCCGGGCAGGACACACACCACCGTCTCCCCGCCCGCTCGCAACCGGCTGATCGCAGCAGCAAGACCGGCATCTTCAGCCCAGGGCGCTCGAACAGCGGCCTTTAGCGGCCGCGGCGGCAGCAGGCTGACAAGCTCCTTCAGGTCCAGGCTGTAGCCCACCGCCGGACGGTTGCGACCAAACACCGCACCCACCTCGTCGTAACGTCCGCCGCGTGCCAGTTCTGCGCCCTGGCCGTACACCGCAAACCGGGGGCCGCTGTAGTAGGCGTAACCGCGAAGTTCCGCCAGATCGAAGCTGACCCCGACACCGCTCCTGCCGCCCACATGGGCAGCGAGCCATTTGAGGTCGTCCAACACCGGCTGAATCTCAGGCGATGAACCAAGAGCCTTGGCCGCCTCGTCCAGCACCTGCTCGTCTCCATACAGTTGCAGCAGGGCTTTTAAACCGCTACGTGATGCCGGCGACATCCCGCCTTTCAAGCTGGCTGTCAGACTGTCCAGCTCGCTGCCATCTTTGGCCGCCAACGCCGCATGAATCAAGGTCAGCGTTTGCGTGGGGATGGTAGCCCCCGCCAGCAAGCTGTTGACGATGCGTACATCGGCCATGTCGAGGCTCAAGTCACTCACACCCGCCACCCGCAAACCTTCCAGAGCAAGCAACTGAATCTCAAGGTCGGCTTCCAGACCGGAGTGGCCATAAATTTCAGCTCCCAGCTGCAGCGGCTCGCGCGTGGCATGGGGCCTGTCAGCCCGCGTATGCAGGACCGGGCCGCAGTAGCACAAGCGCGCCACGCCAGAGCGGTTCAGCAAATGGGCATCAATACGGGCAACCTGTGGTGTGGTGTCAGCGCGCAGTCCGAGGGTACGACCCGACAGCTGATCGACCAGCTTGAAGGTTTGCAAGTCCAGCGCTTCACCGGTGCCAGTGAGCAGGGATTCGAGGTGCTCGAGCAGCGGCGGCATGACCAGCTCGTAACCATAGCTGCGTGCGGTGTCGAGCAGTAGCCGCCTGAGCTCTTCAAGCTGACGCGCTTCGGAGGGCAGGACATCGGCAATTTGATCCGGCAATTGCCATGATGACGACCAGGCTGGCATGTTTGAGCTTGACTGTTAAACGCGCGATTTTACCGGGCCCAAAGCCGGATTTTTGGCAGCATCATGCCGGAAACGACAGTGCTGCTTTAAATACTCAAGCCTGAGTCAGCCCGTGCGGTCGGCTTGATGAGCCTTGAATCACTCGAACAAGGTGATCAGCGTGATGACAAGCATACCTAAACCCATGCAGCACAGTCCGAAAAAACGAATCTGACCATCGTTCATCTGTAGCAGCTGCGCGAACATTTTGCGCCAGCCCGATGGCGATAAAAATGGCAGCAACCCTTCCAGCACCAGCACGATGGCGAGCGCCAGCCAAAAGGTGTTTGCGTCCACTGAGCCGGGCTACTTCTTACCCGCTGGTGGCAAGGCCGCCGTAGCCGAACCACGCATCGCCTTGAAGAAATCCGATGACGGATCGAGCACCATCACATCGTTCTTTTTATTAAAGCTGGTCTTGTAGGCATCCAGGCTGCGGTAAAACTGCGCAAACTGGGGGTCTCTGCCAAAGGATTCCGCATAGGTGCGAGCCGCTTCAGCATCGCCTTCGCCCTTGACTTTTTGCGCGTCCCGGTATGCGTTGGCAATGGTCACTTCGCGCTGCCGGTCAGCATCGGCGCGAATCTTTTCACCCTCCGCGGCGCCGGTCGAGCGCAACTCATTGGCGACACGTTGGCGTTCGGCGACCATACGCTTGTAGACCGAGTCCGTAATCGCCTCGACATAGTCGACCCGCGTGATGCGCACATCCACCACATCCACGCCCCATGGCTTGGCTCCCTGCACGGCCTGCAGGACCTCACGTTTGACATCCGCCATCAGGGCTTCGCGTTTGGCTGAAAGCAGATCTTTCACGGTACGCTTGTTGATCTCTTCCTGAAAAGCGTTACGAACCACCCGGTTGAGCTGGTTGGCACCGGCTTTTTCATCCAGTCCGACGTTACGAATGTATTGGCTCGGCTGGGTGATGCGCCAGCGCACATACCAGTCGATCACCACACGCTGCTTTTCAGCCGTCAGCATGGGTTCAGCGTCGACGCTGTCGAGCGTGAGCAAACGCTTGTCGATATACGACACATTCTGAAAAGGCGGGGGCAACTTGAAATGGAGACCGGGGTCGGTCACCACGTCCTTGATCTGACCCAGCGCGTACACCACGCCAAACTGCCGCTGGTCCACCACAAACAGCGTGGAACTGATGAGTGCCAGCAGCACCAGCAGCGAAGAAGCAATAAATCCGACTCTGTTCACTTTTATTCCTTAACGGGTGTCGCGGTCACGCGTGCGGCTGGCATCACGAACCCGCGGATCGACGTTTGTGGCCGGTGCTGGCGCAGCAGGTGCAGGTGGCAGTGGCGCACCGCCAGCAGCCCCCAGGGAGGCGTCGGCCGCTGCGGGTCCAGACCCCTGACCGGTCATTTGCATGATCTTGTCGAGCGGCAGATACAGCAAATTGGAGCCCTGCCGGGACTCGACCATGACCTTGGTGACGTTACCGTAAACCTGTTGCATGGTGTCGATGTACATGCGGTCCCGGGTTACTTGCGGCGCCTTCTGGTACTCGGTCAGCACAGACCGAAAGCGCTGTGAATCACCCTGAGCCTGCGCAACAATCCGGGCTTTGTAAGCGTCGGACTCTTCCTTCAGGCGTGAAGCCGAGCCGACCGCGCGGGGAATCACATCGTTGGCGTAAGCCTGGGCCTCGTTTTTGGCGCGTTCGCGTTCCTGGCCGGCCTTGAGCACATCGTCAAACGCTGCCTGCACCTGCTCGGGCGGTCGGACTCCGCTTTGCTGGAGATTGATACCCACCACCTCAACGCCCACCTTGTAACGGTCAAGAATGGTTTGCATCAGCGCGCGCACGCGGGGTGCGATTTGGTCGCGCTCTTCTGCCAACGCAGAATCCATTTTCATTTTTCCGACCACTTCGCGCACCGCCGTCTCAGCAGCCTGAACCACAGCGCTAGCCGGGTCCTTGCTCTCAAACAAGTAAGCGCGCGCGTCATTTAGCCGGTACTGGACCGCGAACTTGATTTCGACGATGTTTTCATCCTCGGTCAACATGGCCGATTCGCGCAGGCCCGTTGCCTTGATGACCTGATCACGCCCCACATCAACAGAACGGATTTGTGTGACCACGACAATTTCGTGACGCTGGATCGGGTACGGCAGGCGCCAGTTGAAGCCAGCTCCAACGGTGGAGTTGTAGCGGCCGAACTGTGTGATGACGGCCTGCTGGCCCTCTTGAACAATGAAAAACCCGGTACCCAGCCAGATCAACACAGCCACGCCGAAAATCAGACCCAGACCAATCCCGGCACTTTTCATGTCGGGTTGAAAGCCGCCGCCATTGCCACCCGAACCCCCGCCGGGGCGACCGCGCATACCGGCGTTGCGCGCGCCTCCAAAGAGACCGCCCAGCTTGCGATTGAAATCCCGCCACAACTCATCCAGGTCTGGCGGTCCCTGATGCGGACCGGGTGCCTTGGGCCGCTTGTCAGGGGCAGGCGGTGGCGATGACCCTGAATCATGACTGCCGTCGGCGCCGTTTTTCGGCCTGCCATCGTCAGCTGCCGGCTTGTCATCGTCACGTCCCCAACGTGGATCGTTGAGGTTGAACATGCCTTGCGCATGCCTTTTCAGCCGGGAAGGCAGAGCCACCAGGGTCTGCAACACAGGATTCACGTTCATGGGATCAAGCTCGCTTTTTTCATAACTTCGACATTGTGCCTAATTCATCCCGCCCGCTCAGGCAACGACCTCAATTGTTCCGGGGATATCTTCAGGCGTACCCGCCATGGCCTGGTTCGAAAGAAGTTCACGCAGACGAGGCAGGCCGTCGCCGGTTTTCGCACTGACAAAGACCCGCTCAACGCGTTTGACTGAATCGCAAAAAGCATCCTTGACTTCAAACACATCACTCAAATGCAGAGGCCAACGGGATTTTTCAAGGGCATCCAGCTTGTTGAAGACCAAAATCTGCGGAACGCCTGCTGCGCCAATATCTTCCAGTACGCGCTGCACCTGCTCAATCTGTTCAAGGTGGTCCGGATTGGCGCCATCCACCACATGCAGCAACAAATCTGCATCGGCTGCTTCCTGCAAGGTGGCGGCGAACGCATCGACCAGTCCGTGGGGCAAGTCACGTATAAATCCCACGGTATCCGACAGCGACACCGAGCGATGGGCGTCGCCGAGATACAGCTGGCGAGTGGTGGTGTCGAGCGTGGCAAACAGCTGGTCCGCCGCATAGGCGCGCGCCTTCACCAGTGCATTGAACAGGGTCGACTTGCCAGCATTGGTATAACCAACCAACGAAATCGCGAAGGAGTTACGCCGTTCCCGCTGACGCCGCTGCGTTTGGCGCTGCTTTTTGACTTTGCTCAATCGCTCTTTGGTGCGCTTGATGGACTCGCCAATCATGCGCTTATCCAGCTCTATTTGCTTTTCTCCCGGTCCGCCCCGTACGCCGGCACCACCCGTTTGACGTTCAAGGTGAGACCAGCGCCGCACCAGTCTAGTAGATAAGTATTGCAGCCGAGCCAGTTCAACCTGCAACTTGCCTTCATGGCTGCGCGCACGCTGGGCGAAAATTTCTAGGATCAGCAATGTTCTGTCGTTCACCGGCAGCTCAATGTGTCGCTCCAGATTTCGCTGCTGCGCCGGACTCAGGGACTGGTCAAACAAAATCTCGGTCGCGCCCACTTGCTGCGCCAACATCTTGATTTCATCGGCCTTTCCACTGCCTATGAAAAGCGCAGCATCAGGCGCACGACGCTTGCAAGTCACGCGCTCAATCGGACAGAGGCCGGCCGTCTCGGCGAGCAGGCCAAGCTCGTCGAGGGTGTGATCGAAATTGGGCAGCCCTAGGTCCACACCAACCAGAATGGCCAGCGGCCTGGCACCGGTTTTGGCGCTCTCGGGATAGTCGTCGGGACTCAGCTGGCAGGGCTTTCTTCAGAATCGGCTGCTGAGAAGTTCACAGCCCGCCCCGGCACGATGGTCGAAATGGCATGTTTGTAGACCATTTGCGTCACAGTGTTGCGCAGCAAAACCACATATTGATCAAAAGATTCGATCTGGCCCTGCAATTTGATTCCGTTGACGAGATAGATGGAAACCGGAACATGTTCTCGACGCAAAGTGTTGAGAAAGGGATCCTGAAGTAACTGACCTTTGTTATTGCTCACGATATTTTCCGTGTTGAGAAGTTTTTAGATTTTTGACAATACCACAGCAATCTCGCGCAACGCGTAGTCCTAAGGCGATTCCTTGTCTGTGAAGGGGTTGTGCGAGGTCTTCATCTGAATCCGCATCGGCGTACCGACCAAGTCAAATTCTTTGCGAAACCGCCCTTCAAGATAGCGCTTGTACGACTCGCTGACATGCTCCAGCGAGTTGCCATGCACGATGATGATGGGTGGATTCATGCCGCCCTGGTGCGCGTACCGCAATTTGGGTCGGAACACCCCCGCGCGCTGAGGCTGCTGGAACTGGACGGCTTCCAGCAAAAGCCGGGTCAATACTGGTGTCGACATCTTGCGATTGGCTGATGCGTGCGCCTGCACGATGGACTTCCAGACGGGTCCGAGGCCCTGACGCTTGATGGCAGAAATCTGATGGATAGAGGCAAATTTCAGAAAGGCCAGTCGGGTCTCGATGGAACGGGCGAGCGTTTCGCGCTGGTAGGAATCAACCGCGTCCCATTTGTTGATTGCCAGCACCACCGCCCGACCACTTTCGAGAATGTAGCCGGCAATGTGGGCGTCCTGGTCAGTCACGCCCTGCGTGGCATCCAGCAGCAGCAACACCACATTGGAGTTCTCAATAGCCTGAAGGGTTTTGACCACCGAGAATTTCTCGATCGCCTCAAAGACCTTGCCCTTGCGCCGCAGGCCTGCGGTGTCGATCAATTCAAATTTTTGTCCCGACCGTTCAAAGGGCACAGAAATCGCGTCACGCGTGGTGCCAGGAAGGTCAAACGCCACCAGGCGTTCTTCACCCAACCAGGTGTTGATCAGAGTCGATTTACCGACGTTGGGGCGACCGGCCACGGCGAGTTTGATGACGGACGGATCGGGCGGCTCGGCATTTTCGTCCGCATCCGGCAGACTCAGAAAAGCCAATGCCGTATCCACCAGCGTCCGCATGCCTTGTCCATGTGCGGCAGAGACCGGCAACACCTCACCCAATCCGAGCTCAAAAAACTCTGAAAATCGCCCTCCCTCGCTCATGCCCTCAGCCTTGTTGGCAGTCAGGACTGACGGCTTACCCAGTTTTCTGAGGTATTTTGCGATGTCGTGATCTTGCGCGCTGACGCCAGCCCGCGCATCGACCACAAACACCACGACATCGGCTTCTGCCACCGCCTGCCGGGTCTGCTTGGCCATCTCCTTGTAGATACCGCTCTGCGCGTCGGGCTCAAAGCCACCCGTGTCGATCACGATGTACTCGTGCGACCCCAGACTGCCGTTGCCGTAGTGGCGGTCGCGCGTCAGGCCGGCAAAGTCCGCGACGATCGCATCGCGCGTCTTGGTCAGCCGGTTAAAAAGCGTGGACTTTCCGACATTGGGGCGGCCGACCAGAGCAATAACAGGTTTCATCGATTCATCTCAGGCGACCGAAGCAGCTTTCAGTCGCTGTATCGACCTATTCAGGCAAAAAGCCATAGACGCCGCCATTTCGTGTCACAGCCACCAGCGTATTGCCAGCCAGTGCTGGCGCCGCTGCAATGGCGGAACCATCGGTAGTGAGCCGGTTCAGGGCAGCTCCGTTTTCGCGGGACAGCAGATGCACCGTGCCGGAAAAATCACCAATCGCAATCGAGCGCCCGACCACCAGCGGTGCCGTCAAATTACGGTAGCGCAAGACTTCAGTGGTCCAGGCGCGTTCACCATCGGTTCGGCGCCAGGCCGTCACCACACCATCCGACTCGGTTCCGAAAAGCAGGCGGTCATCACCATGAATACCCTGTGAACCATTGGCCGGCTTGCTCCAGATCAGGCTGCCGCGAGCGGCATTGACGCAGCCGATGCTAGCCTGAAAGGCGCGGGCACATACCACATCCCCATCGCGACTGACCCGGCCAACCAGGTCAACCAGGCGCTCCACATCATTGATGCCGCGTGGAGACGCAATCGGCGCCTCCCAGCGAACACTGCCGTTGGAAGGGTTTAGGCCTGCCAAGCGACCAGCCAGGCCAGCAACCAGGGTGTCACCCACTGCCAGCATGACGCCCGATTGGCGCAATACCAGGGGCTCGCTGGGACGCTGCTGGGTCCACAACTTGAGTCCGGTCTGGCCATCAAAAGCGTTAACGGACCGGTCTGCCGTCAGCACAAAAACTCGCCCGCCCGCCACAAACGGTGAGGTGTAGGCTTGAGCGCTGAGCTTCTGGCGCCAGAGTTCACGGCCGTCCTGAACGGCCACGAGATCGTTGGACCGTGTCACCACAGCCGCGATTTTTCCGTCGCTGCCCACGCCCGCTGCGATCGGTGCGCCTACCGTCATACGCCACAGGTCAGCGCCCGTGCGTGCGTCAAGGGCTGCCACCGAACCATCACCGCCAGCAACCATCACCGTGGTGCCCGACACATTGACGTCCAGGGGGAAGTTGATCGGTCCAATCCGAGTACTCCAAGCCTGTTTAGCCGATACCAAGGCGCTGACTGCTGGCAAGTCGGCCGGCTTGGGCTTAGTGGAACCCTCGAACATCGCACAACCCGACAAAACCGCTATTGAAATAATAGCAAACGATGCCGTTTTTGCGACGGCTGCAGGCAGAAGAGACTTGAAAATCATGACTTGGACTCCGGATTCGCCGCAGGGCTCACAAGATTGGCGGCAGCAGGATCGGGATCCGCGCCCAAAGCATTAAGCTTGACTTCAACTAGCCTCCGGTATTCCGCCCGATCGTCGAGGCCCTTGTAGGCTTTTTGATACTCTGATTTGGCTTCAGCCTTTTTTCCCTGAGCCAACAAAATATCGCCGCGTCGATCCGCAACCAGTGCGGTAAATGCACTGGAGAAGTTGCCGGACAGCTGCTTCAATGCGTCGTCATAGGCTTTGCTTTCCAACAACATCCCGGCCAGGCGCAAGCGGGCGATAGCCTGGTAAGCCTCGTCCCCACTCTTGTCGGCGACCCAGCTGAGCGCCGCCTTGGCTGCATCCATGCTGCCCTTGTCATAGTAGGTCTTCGCCGCTAGCAGGCCGGCCTGGCCGGCATAAAGGCTGCCAGGATAGCGGTCCTTCATGTCGGCCAAAGAGCGGTCCACGCGCGCCATATCGCCCACCTGCACCGCGCGCTCGACCTCACTGAATAGCACGGCAGCCTGCGCGGACTGCTTACCTTGCCAGTACTGATATCCGTTCCACGCTGCTACAGCACCAAAAACAAGGATCAGCACCCAAGTGATCATGTCGCCGTAACGCTTCCAGAAGTGCTTGAGTTCTGCAAGCTGCTCCTGCTCTTCCAAATCGAGATGTTTTGCCATAAAAATCTGTGGTTTTGGCCCGTCGCGGGCCAGTGTCAGTGGGGTTGATTGTAGGGGGACCCTACACCATCGAAGAATGCGCGTTAACAGCTCAGCAAAGACGCCCACGTCGCTGGATTGTCAAGGCGCTGAAGAGTTTGCGTCTGTGTCGCCAATGCTTTGTCACCCCGCAGAGGTTTGATGGCGACACAACCCTCTGCAAGTTCGGCAGCACCAAAAATCAACGCAAAACGCGCGCCGCTGCTATCGGCCTTTTTAAACTGAGACTTCATGCTGCCCAGGCCGTCTGCGGTCGCGCCGGCATGCATCTGTACGCTGATACCGGCTGAGCGCAATGCCTCCAAGGCAGGCAATACCTGAGGCAGCGAAGAGGAGTCCGGGATCACCGCATAGGCATCGGGCACCGGCAAGGGCACGCTGTCGCCCTGCTCCCGCAGCAGTTCCAATACGCGTTCGACTCCGAGGGCCCATCCCACGGCAGGCGCCGACTTGCCACCGATTTGTTCGATCAAATAGTCGTAGCGGCCACCACCACAAATGGTGCCTTGAGAGCCCAGCCTGTCGGTGATGAATTCAAATACGGTGAGGTTGTAGTAGTCCATGCCGCGAACCAGCCTCGGATTGATCCGGTAGGCCACTCCGCTGGCGTCCAGCATGGCGCGCACACTGTTGAAGTGCTGGAGTGAGGCCTCGCCCAGGAAATCCATCAGTTTTGGCGCCAGTTCAAGCAAGGACTGCATGACCGGATTTTTGCTGTCCAGAATGCGCAGCGGGTTGCTGTGAAGCCGCCTTCGGGCTTCTTCATCCAACGCATCGGCGTGCGCCTCAAAATACGCGATCAGTGCGGCGCGGTGCTGCTTGCGTTCGTTCGGCTGCCCCAGGCTGTTCAATTCCAGGCGCACGTTCTCAAGGCCGAGTTCTTTCCAAAGTGCGTTGGCCAGCAAAATAAGTTCAGCATCGACCTCGGCACCTGGAAAACCCAGTGCTTCAGCGCCTATTTGATGAAACTGGCGATAGCGGCCTCGCTGCGGTCGCTCATGTCGAAACATCGGCCCAAGGTAATACAGCCGCTTGCCGCCGTCGTAGAGCATCGAATGTTCCGCGACGGCTCGAACCACACCCGCAGTGTTTTCTGGGCGAAGCGTGAGCGCTTCCCCGTTGAGCCTGTCGTCAAAGGAATACATTTCCTTTTCGACAATGTCGGTGACTTCGCCCAAGCCGCGCACGAACAGCGGCGTGGGCTCGACAACAGGCGTACGGATATTGCGGTAGGCATAACGCGCCATCAGCTTGCGCACTTTTTCTTCCAGCCATTCCCAGCGCGCCGAGTCAGGCGGCAAAATATCGTTCATGCCTTTGACGGCAGTTAATTTGTCAGCCATAAAGGTTTATGCACCTAGAACACGGGAAGGCGTACCGAAGCGCTTTTCGATGTAATTTTCGACGATGACCCGAAATTCCTGAGCAATCTGGTCCCCGCGCAGGGTGACGCTCTTTTCACCGTCGATGTAGACCGGCGCCGCCGGTGCCTCGCCAGAACCCGGAAGACTGATGCCAATATCGGCATGCTTGCTTTCGCCCGGTCCGTTGACGATGCAACCCATGACGGCGACCTTGAGCTTCTCGACACCCGGGTACTGCGCGCGCCACACCGGCATTTGGGCTCTGAGGAAGTTATCAATTTCCTGGGTTAGTTCCTGAAATGTCGTACTGGTGGTACGGCCGCATCCAGGGCAGGCCGTGACGCTGGGTACGAAACTGCGCAAGCCCAGCGCCTGAAGAATTTCTGAAGCGATCACGACCTCCTGGGTACGTGATTCACCCGGCTGGGGGGTTAGCGATACGCGGATGGTGTCGCCAATCCCCTCTTGCAGCAAAATCGACAGCGCGGTGGCGGAAGCCACGGTGCCTTTGGTTCCCATGCCGGCCTCGGTCAATCCGAGATGCAGGGCATAGGAACTGCGCCGGGCCAGTTCTCGGTAAACAGAGATCAAGTCCTGAACGCCACTGACCTTGCAGGACAAAATGATCTGCTCGCGTTTGAGCCCCATTTTTTCGGCTAATCGGGCCGAGTCCAAGGCTGACGTGATGAGTGCCTCGTACATGACCTGTTTGGCTTCCCAGGGTTCAGTGCGAAGGCTGTTTTCATCCATCAGGCTGGCGAGCAGCTCCTGGTCCAGGCTTCCCCAATTCACGCCGATGCGAACCGCTTTGTCCCAGCGGACTGCCGCCTCAATCATCTGGCCAAATTGCCGGTCATGCTTGTCACCTTTGCCGACATTGCCCGGATTAATCCGGTATTTGGACAAAGCCTCGGCACAGGCGGGGTAGTCGGTCAGCAGGCGATGACCGTTGTAATGGAAGTCGCCGATCAAAGGCACGTCAATGCCCATGCGGTCAAGCTGCTCCCGCACATAGGGCACAGCCTCGGCCGCCTCGGGGGTGTTAACCGTGATACGGACCATCTCCGAGCCAGCCAGTGCCAGCTCTTTAACCTGAATAGCCGTGCCAATCGCATCAACCGTATCGGTATTGGTCATGGACTGGACGCGCACGGGCGCATCGCCGCCAACGGTCACGATGCGGGAATTCCAGACCACGCGCGCCTGACTTGAACGCCGCGCGGTCGGCACCGCAACTTCGATCGGATGACAAGGTGACACTACTGGACCTCAAATCTGGCGACGTTATTTTTGGCCAAGGCAGTCAGATCCAGGGTCTGACCGCGTATCTGTACCTGAGTCGCATCGGCCCGACCAACCACTGCAGCCAGCGGCAAGGCACCCGAAGCACCCACCACCTCACCGGCATTCAAGGTGCGTCGCAACACCACCTGGCCGCGGGAATCCGTCACTTCAACCCAGGATGAACTCTTGGCGCTGAAAACCACTATCCCTGAAGACGGCAGTGCCGGAGCCGATTCAGTGAGGCTGGCGCCCCCGAGCTCGGTCGTGGTGCCCAGAGCAGCGGCAACTCCCCGGCCTGCCAGTGCAATCGGCGCGGAAGGCAACTGGAGCGTAGGGGCCAATTGAATAGCCTTGTCTGTCGTGCCATCAGATGAAGTTGGCTCGCGTGCAGGCACAGCGGTCATTTGCGTACCGGCGGTGGGAAAAGCTTGCTCAGGAAGCGGTGCTACAGGCGAGTCCAATGCAGCGGCGGTGGGACGAAGTGACTGCGGCCATGCGATAGTCCCCGCGCGCTGAATGCCGAGCTGTAACTCCGGCAAAAAGAACAGCACCAGTGCAGCCAGTGACAAGAACACCCCTGTCAGCACAGCTGGCCGAGAAATTTGCGTCCAGACGGCAGGACCGGGTCTGTAGCCCGGAGCCCGGAAGGGGGTGTTCAAACTTGCACCACGCGTTGTCAGGCTGGGGGCTCCATAGTCTGGCAAGCCATCCAAAACTGGACCGGCATCGATTTTGAGCGTTCGGCAAATGCTGGACGCCAGAGCCCGCACAAAGACCGCATCCGGAAACAAATCGAAGCGGTCTGATTCCAGCGCCTCCAGCTTTTTTGCTGGCACTTTCAGCAACACCGCTAAAGCTGCGATGTGCATGCCGGAGGCTTCGCGAGCCGCACGTAGCCGTTGCCCCGGACTCGGCCCGTCAACACCGCGCGCGGTACCCTCCTGGTACGCATGGGAGTGAGCAAAGTCGGCATAAGTCGGCTGATCGCGACTACTCATTGAAAGCGCCTTTCTCGTAAGCAGTCGCTTCCCGAGACTGTCCAAATCGTCTTTTGAGCTGGTCTGCCAATTGGGAAACTGCCTCCCGATTGTTCAGGTCGCGCTCAATCTTGATTCCAAGCCACAGCGTTTCTGCATTGGCTTGCTGGCTGTTGTTCAGGCGTCTGATGTAAAACTGCGCTCTGGTCAGTTCTCCACGCTGGTAAAGCAGATTGGACAGGTTGTAGCCGATGACTGGATTACCGGCATCAAGCTGGTAAGCGCTGGTCAGGCTTTGCTCCGCCTCTGGTCGCTGACCCGCGCGCGCCTGACAGATCCCCAGCATCATCAAGCTTTTGGCTTGCGACGCATAAGTCGGATTGGCGATGGCCTGGCTAAATAACTGTGAAGACTCACGGTGCCGCCCCTGCTGGCACAGCAGCCAACCGTAATTGTGAGCCGAGTCGGCGTCCCGCGGATTGAGCACCAGTGCGCGACGAAAACTGTCCTCAGCCAAGGGGATGTCATTGAGTCGCATGTACACCAGCCCTCTGAGGTTGTACGCATCTCCAAAGCCCGGGTCTGCCACCAGCGCCTGCTTGATCTCATCGAGCGCCACGTTGGTCTGACCCTGTTCGAAATAGCCGCTTGCCAGTTCAAGCCGGAGTCGGGCCCGTCGGCGCGCATCAGGTTCATCAGACTCGGTGACGATATCCCCCTTGCCGCTTACAGAACTGGATATGCCCTGGTTACCCGCACAGCCGGTAAGCATGACGACGCCCCAGCAAATAGTTACGCCTACAACAGAGCGGACAAGCTTCATACGTCCATTCCCTTTAGTACTGTGACTTTTATGCTCTCGAGCATACCTTGACGCTGTGACGCCATACGTCGTCGGGCATTAGTCCGGTCCTGGATGTCACCGGCCAGTTGTCCGCAAGCTGCATCAATGTCATCACCCCGGGTTTTCCGGACAGTCGTGACCAAGCCGGCATCTTGCAGAATTTTGGCAAATACCAACACCTGCGACGGGTCTGACCGCTTTAAACCGGACGCCGGAAATGGATTGAATGGAATCAGGTTGAATTTGCAGGAGAGACCCGCGCCGGCATGGCGACGCATCAGAGCCACCAGTTGTGCGGCATGTTTTGGCTGGTCGTTTACCCCTTCAAGCATGCAGTATTCGAAGGTGATGAAATCCCGGGGCGCTGAACGCTGGTAACGGGTGCAAGCGTCGAGCAACTCGGCAATGGGGTATTTGTTATTCAGCGGAACCAGATTGCTGCGCAGAACATCCTCAGGAGCATGAAGGGAAACCGCCAAGGCCACCGGACAATCCTGGGCCAAGCGGTCAATCATGGGCACCACGCCCGAGGTCGAAACGGTGACGCGCCTGCGCGACAGGCCATAGCCGTGATCATCAAGCATGACCCGCAATGCCGGCAAAAGTTGCGAATAGTTTTGCAGCGGTTCACCCATGCCCATCATCACAACGTTGGAAATGATTCTCTGTTGCTGTCCAGCCTGTCTGCGCAGGGCATGTTCCGCAAACCAAAGTTGACCAACGATCTCTGCAGTCGTCAGATTGCGACTGAAACCCTGGTGCCCAGTGGAACAAAACCGGCACCCCACAGCGCAGCCCGCCTGGGATGAAATACACAGGGTTCCTCGATCGGCTTCGGGGATGAACACGGTTTCAATGACATCCCCAGCCCCAACGTCAAACAACCATTTGACGGTGCCATCGGCAGAGTCCTGTCGGCTCACCATCTCAAGCCCGTCAATGGACGCGGATTCTGGCAGCTTGTCCCTAAGGGACTTGGCCAAGTCAGTCATCTCGTCGAAACCGGTTGCGCCCTGGTGATGAATCCATCGAAAAAGCTGTGTCGCGCGAAATCGTTTTTCGCCCAACTGCTCACAAAACGCTGCCAGACCTTCCAAATCAAAATTAAGAAGATTGACGGTCATGGCAGGGATCGAGTGGGGCAGTGCATCCGGGCTAACGATCCCCTGCTCGGGTAACGCAGCCGAGACACAGACATGCCTAGCGCGAATAAATGTTCATGCCCGGAAAGAAAAAACCAATCTCAACACTGGCCGTTTCAGCTGCATCGGAGCCATGCACCGCGTTGGCGTCAATACTTTCAGCAAAGTCGGCACGGATGGTTCCAGTGGCGGCTTTTTTGGGATCGGTAGCGCCCATCAAATCCCGATTTTTCAAAATCGCGTTGTCGCCTTCAAGCGCTTGAATCATCACAGGACCGGAAATCATGAAATTCACCAGGTCCTTGAAAAAGGGGCGCTCTTTGTGGACACCATAGAAAGCCTCAGCCTCACCGCGAGAAAGATGTGCCAGCCGGGCTGCAACCACTTTCAAGCCAGCTGCCTCAAAGCGCGCAGTGATTTGCCCGATAACATTTTTTGCGACCGCGTCCGGCTTGATGATCGATAGAGTTCGTTCGATTGCCATAGAAATTTTCCTTGACCTTGATTTTTAGAGATGGTCCAAAACCGGACCCAACCCAATATTTTAACCTGCGAGACTCGATAATATGGATTCGTCTATCGATTCCCGCCCCGACTGCCACCGCCGCGGTTCGAGTTACCGCCGCCCCCTCCGGAGCCACCATTGCCGCCTCGACGTCGCCCGGCTGCGCCCGATCCAGAACCGGCATTGCCGCTGCGACGCTGACCCTGGTTTTCCCGCTGGCGAGTGAAGGTTTCAGCGCCTATGTAGCCAAATGATGTTTTCATAGGATCGGGCGTTGCAGCGCCACCCGTCTTGGCGTTCCTGTCACCACGGTCATCGCGGCGCCTCTGGCCGGAAGTGCCATTGTTGAAACCCGAAGGTGCAGCCGGATTGCGACCAAAGCCGGCCGGCGGTTGTGACGATCGCGAATTGGACCCTGCCCCACCGCCACCCCGACCGCGGTTGCCTCCACCCCGTCGCCGGTTGCTATTGTTGCCGCCGGGCTGCGAGGCATGTCGATCATCGGGGGGCTGCAGCTCATGTGGAGACAGCTCTCCCTCGTCGAGCTGCCCTTGGGTATCCGGCGATCCAAACGGCTCATGGCCCGGCTGCGGCCAAGCGCGAGAACGCTCACCTTCGCCACGGGTTCGCTGATTCGCCCGGGGACCACGACCCTGCCGACCGTCACCCGCGTTACCGTGGCCTGGAGATGGCTTTCGGTGCAGCGAATCAGGGCGGGAATCTATGCCAGATTCCGAGCGGTCAGCCGCGTTCAAAAGCGCCCAAATGTCGCGTTCGTCCAACTCAACAAAAGCCCCACGCTTGAGTCCTCTGGGCAGCACCATCGCACCATAACGTATACGGATCAGCCGGCTGACTGCATGGCCAACCGCCTCAAACATTCGTCGTACTTCCCGATTGCGCCCTTCCGAGAGAGTGACTTTGTACCAGCAGTTGGCGCCCTCACCGCCACCCGCCTCGATCGACGTGAATTGGGCGTGGCCGTCATCCAGCGAGACACCTTCGAGCAAACGTTTTTTCTCTTCGTTGTTCAAGGCACCCAGCACCCGAACGGCATATTCGCGCTCGAGACCAAAGCGCGGATGCATCAGTCGGTTGGCGAGTTCGCCAGAGCTGGTGAGCAGCAACAGACCTTCAGTATTGAGGTCCAGCCGCCCAACAGATTGCCACTTGCCCTGAAAGAGCTTGGGCAAGCGCCGAAAAACGGTCGGTCGATTTTGAGGATCGTCATGCGTCACGACTTCGCCGGTAGGCTTGTGGTAAGCAATCACCCGTGGCGGCGGTGGGTCGATCCGAACCCGTATGGGTTTGCCATTTACCTTCACGGCATCACCAAACTGGATCCGCTGCCCGATGTGGGCCGGCTCGGAATTCACCGAAATACGACCTTCCAATATCAACTGCTCCATTTCCAGCCGGGAGCCCAACCCAGCCTGAGCCAATACCTTGTGAAGTTTTGGGCTTTCGGGCTGGGGCGGCAAGACGCGTTTGGGCACCTCCAGTGCCAGGTCCGCCTCGTCGGCATCAAACTGACCGGTAATGACCTCCTCAAAGCGAACCGCAGCAAGCGCTGTCTTTGGCTTCGGCAGTCCTGCCGACACAAGGGGCGCAGGCGGCGCGTCAGGTAAGACGCTCCCAGGCACAGACACTTGGTTCACCGGCAGTGCCTGTGTTTGACCAGGTACTGCTTCAGCGGGTGTGGACAAATCCTGGTGATCGTTTGAAGGCATGGTTTTACGTTGATGCGTTTGAATCACTCGCCCGTGGCATTCAAACTTGGGTAACTCTGATCCGGGCTCTCGACTCACTCTGACTGGTTTAACAAGGGAGGGGCAGTTAGGTCTGGTACACCCGATGCCGAAGCCGCTTCATCATTCGATGGGGTAGCCACCGCAAATTCAATTTGCTCAAACATCGCAGAAGATCCTGTGGCACTGTCCATCAGCGGCAGCTGATCGAGCGAATCCACGCCCAGATCATCCAGAAACTGTTTGGTCGTTGCGTACAGAGCGGGTCGACCCACAGTTTCGCGTTGACCTATGACCTCTACCCAGCCGCGGTCTTCCAGCTGTTTCAGAATCAGACTATTGATCGTCACGCCCCGAATGTCCTCCATATCACCCCTCGTCACCGGTTGGCGGTAGGCAATGATTGCCAGGGTTTCTAGCGTCGCCCGGGTGTAACGCGGTGGCTTTTCTGGGTGCAAACGATCGAGGTACTCACGCATTTCTGGACGGCTCTGGAAGCGCCAGCCCGTAGCCACATGGACCAGTTCAACGCCCCGGCCAGACCACTCGTCCTGCAATTGCTCAAGCGCCAGCTTGATGGTATCGGCTGTCAGGCCCCCGTTGAACAGTACGCCCATATCGCGCATCGCCAGCGGCTGCTGAGCGCATATAAGTGCTGTTTCGAGGACGCGCTTTGCATCCGTCGTATTCATGATGTACTGATTCCGAAAAAATCGGTGGAGCGCCTGCAGGGCGCGTCACGCAAGTGCGCAACAAGAGACACGGTGCCCGAGCGGCTTGTAGCCAGCTGACGGGTACAAGCTGAGTTAATCTAAATTGTATCTCAGCCCCAATAGGGCGGAAGCCGACTGCAAATCCGGCGGAGGCGGCGAATGAAAAGAAAGCGGAAGACCTGTGATAGGGTGCTTGAAAGCCAGCCGCCAGGCATGCAGAGCCTGACGCCCCAGGCCACCACCGGCTTGCCCGCCGTACACCGCGTCCGCAACAAGCGGATGGCCGATAGCCGCCATATGAACGCGGATCTGGTGGGTACGACCCGTGTGCAACTTGCACCGTACGGCGCAATGCCGGGCTGTAGTGTCTAAAACGGAAATATCGGTGGCCGCCGCTTTGCCTGGCGTCTTGTCAAGGTCAACCACGGCCATCTTGAGTCGATTTCGCGGGTCACGACCGACCGGAAAATCAACGTGTCGCGTGGTTGAGCCCGGCCACGACCCATGAGCCAGCGCCAGATATTCGCGACTGACATTTCGCGCAGCGATCATGTCGACCAGTTGGTCCATGGTCTGCCTGTGGCGTGCAACGACCATCAGTCCGCTGGTGTCTTTGTCCAGGCGATGAACAATCCCGGCGCGCGGCAACAGTGCTGCTTGAGTATCACGGGCCAGCAAGCCATTGAGCAAGGTTCCGCTCCAGTTGCCCGGAGCGGGATGCACGACCAGGCCAGCAGATTTATTGATGACCATCAGGTACGCATCTTCAAACAGCACCTCCAGATCCTTCTCCTCAGGTTGGAATGCCTGGCTTTGCAGCGTCGGCTTCAGCTCTATCGTGAACCTTTCCCCCGCCTTGACGCGGGAGGACGGCTTGACCAGTGCAATTCCATTGTGCTGAACCGCGCCTGCCGCAATCAGCTGCTGAAGGTAGCTGCGAGAAAACTCGGGCACCATTTGGACCAGGGCTCGGTCCAAACGCGCACCATGGCATTCGATCGGCACGCTGATGGTCCGCAACTCGAACTCGGCGCCACTGCCGTCCAAATCCACATCGCTGACGTCTTCTACAGAGCCAGCTGGCAATTCGCCGGCCGATATAATCGGGGCGCTCAGTTTAGGGGCGGTCATTCAGGGGGCAATTGCCATGATTCAGGTCAAATTATCGGTCGTTCGTAGCGCATCATTTTTGGGCGCTGCCGTGTTGGCGCTGTGCACGGGACTCGCGGGCTGCTCGAGTAAGCCGATAGACCAAACCTCCAGCTGGAGTCCCAACAAAATTTACTCTGAGGCCAAAGATGAAGCCCGGTCGGGCGGCTATGAGAAGGCCATTCCATTGTTTGAAAAACTGGAAGGCCGTGCTGCCGGTACGCCCCTGGCGCAACAGGCCCAACTAGAGAAAGCTTATGCCCAGTATAAAAGCGGTGAGCAGCCTCAAGCCCTTGCGACGTTAGATCGATTCATCAAGCTGCACCCGGCCAGCCCGGCGCTCGACTACGCTCTGTATTTGAAAGGCTTGGTCAATTTCAATGAAAACTTGGGTCTTTTCGCATCAATTTCACGCCAAGATCTTTCTGAAAGAGACCAGAAAGCAGCCAAGGAGTCTTTCGAGTCGTTCAGGGAACTGGTGACCCGATTTCCTGAATCGCGTTATACGCCTGATGCCCGATTGCGTATGAGTTACACCGTCAACTCCCTTGCCCAGTCTGAAGTGCACGTGGCCCGCTACTACTATTCACGTGGCGCTTATGTTGCGGCCATCAATCGGGCCCAAACTGCGATAGCAGATTACCGTGACGTTCCCGCGCTGGAAGAAGCCACGTACATCGTCTATAAATCTTACGATGCTTTGGGAATGACCCAGTTGCGAGACGATGCCAGGCGGGTACTCGAAAATACCTATCCGAAAAGCGAATTCATGAGCAAGGGATTTAAGTCGGCAGACAATCCGTGGTACAAGTTTTGGTGAGCTGATCCAGCCGGTCCAGCAGCTGCTCTTCGGAGGCCAGCCGCTCCATCGGTGGTAGCGCCCTCAGCAATCGTTTGCCGTAGCCCATGGTCGCAAGTCGACTGTCACACACCACGAGAACACCCCGGTCCGTTTCCCGCCGAATCAACCGCCCGGCGCCCTGCTTCAAAGCCACTGCGGCTTCCGGCAAAAAATAGTCGTTGAAGGCGCTTCGTCCATCCTCCTCTAGCGCCCGCGACCGGGCTTCGGCCATGGGATCGTTGGGCGGCGGAAAAGGCAGCTTGTCAATCAACACAAGCTGAAGTGCATCACCCGGCACATCCATACCTTCCCAAAACGAAGCCGATGCAACCAACACACAAGCACGCTGGCCTTCTGCATCACCCTGGCGAAAGCGCTCAATCAACATAGTTTTGGACATGGCACCCTGAACCAGAACTTCCATGCTGGTCGAATTTTCAAATGTATGTTGAAGCGCATCGCCAATGACCTTCAAAGCACGGAGCGTGGTCGTCAGCACCATGGTCCGGCCACCCAGTTGACCTGCCCACCGGGCAGCCGACGCGGCGACCTCCAACGCGTGTGAGGGATCGGACGGCTTAGGGAACTGTTGCGGAACATAAAGTGCAGCCTGACGCGCATAGTCAAAGGGGCTGCCGATACGCAAAACCCGTGCATCACCCAGTCCGCAAGGCTCTGTGAACCAGCTCAGATGATCGTCGTCGCCAAGTGTTGCTGAGGTGAATATCCAGGACTTTGTTGATTCACCGCTAACACCCAATAGCTTGGTTTTTACCGCATCTGCAATATTGAGCGGCGACTCCACCAGCCTGAGTTGGGAGCCGACATCGACCCAGCGCACACTGCCGGGCGCGCAGCGGTCTGCAAAACTTTGTACCCGTTCAGATATAGCCGTCGCACGCTCGTGAAGCCGATCGAAGTCGGGGGTTATTTCACTCACCTTGGCCAGCGCCCCAGCCGCGCGGCAGCAGGTCTGCTGCACCTCACCCAATGCTATCGACCATTGCTTGGGGTCAATATTTTCTGGGGCGGACGCTGTCCACCGCAGCTTGCTTCCGGGGTAGTGCGAGCCGGCGCACAGCCTCAATTGCCGGGCTGCCCTTTCACAATCACCCGTTATCTGCTGCCAGTCGACCAACCCTCTGGCAAATTGCAAACCGGCGGCCAGGATGTCCCGGCAGAAGTCCAGCAACTGTCCGGTTGTCAGAGTTTTGCCCAAAAACTGTACGCCGGTTTCATTCAATTGATGGGCCTCATCAAAAATGGCTATCCGTACAGTGGGCAGCAGTTCTGCAACGCCTGATTCGCGAACGGCAAGATCGGCAAAAAATAAATGATGGTTGATTACCACCACGTCTGCCGCAAGTGCTTCGCGTCTGGCCAGGTTCACATGACAACTCCGAAACTGGGGACATTGCGCTCCCAGGCAATTTTCACGTGTTGAGGTCACCAATGGAATCAAGGGAGAACGTTCGTCCAGACCCGGCAACTCGCTCAGGTCACCGGTTCGCGTCAGCCGTGCCCACTGGTCAATGCTGGACAGGGAGCGAGCCGAAAAACGGTCGCCGGCATGCGCGTCCTGGCTGGCCAGTGACAGGCGATGCAAACAGACGTAGCTGGCACGACCCTTCAGCAATGCCATGCGCACGGGTAAACCTAAAGCCGCAACCAACTTTGGCAAATCGCGACCAAACAACTGGTCCTGCAACGCCTTGGTGGCAGTGGAAATCAATACCCGCTCCCCACTTAACAGGGTCGGAACAAGATAAGCAAAGGTTTTACCGACCCCTGTACTAGCCTCTACGACTAGCGCTTCTGGCTGCTCGATGGCGCGCGCAACCGCCAGTGCCATGTCAGTTTGGCCAGGCCGTGAAACAAATGGTTTGACTTTACGAGACAGTACGCCATCCGGTGCAAAAGCCGCCTGGACTTCATATTCGAGGTCCATCATGCCGATTCGGGTGGCTCCAGTGACAATTCGATGCGTGAAATTTGATCGCGAAGCAATAATCGCCGCTTTTTAAGACGCCTGAGCATCAACTCGTCAATCGGTGCAGCGCGTGCCGTGGTGTCAATCAGCACGTCCAAGTCAGCGTGTTCGATTTTGAGGTCGATCAGGCGCCGGTGCGGGGAGTGCAAATTTAAGTACAAGGTGGTTATTGACGCGCGCTGCTTGCTCTCATAATACGAGCTTTAAAGCGATAAATCGAGTCCTGACAGCTGGAGAATTGCACCATGTCAAAAGGTTATCGAATCACGGCGTCCACCGGCATTCACAAAGGTGACCGAGACTACCAGCAGGACCAAGTCAACCTGATTAGCCACCCGCGCATGGCAGGCTGCCTGCTTGGCATTGTTGCAGACGGCATGGGGGGACGCAGCGGTGGACGAAAAGCCTCCGATCAGGTCATGATGACCGCCAAACAATTGTTTGAGCGCTATTCCCCTGACACGGACGATGCGCCGTCCATGCTCAAGCAGATCATCGAAGAGGCTCACCTGGTGATCAAGTTAACGGCCATATCCGCCGAGCAAGAACCGCACAGCACACTAGCCGCTTTCATGATTAACCCGGCTGGGGACTGTCATTGGGTGCATACCGGTGACTCCCGCATCTACCACTTCCATGGCAGCAAACTGGTTTACCGGACGACCGACCACTCCTATGTGCAAACTCTGGTCGATAAGGGCGAAATCACCGAGCAAGAGGCGAATGTCCATCCGCAGTCCAATATTCTGATGGGTTGCCTAGGCACAGAGGAAGCACCGCCTATCAGCCACCACCTGGTGCCCCAACTGCGCCCCAACGATGTCCTCATTGCCTGTAGCGACGGCGTCTGGCACTACTTCAGCCCAAGTGAAATGGGATCAGCCTTGTCGATGCTGTCTCCACGTGAAGCAACAGAGTTCCTGATTCAGAAAGCCAGGTCCCGCGCTCGAGGCGGCGGTGACAATTTGTCGCTGGTCATTGTCAAACTCGAGCCACTCGAATCTTGATTCGTGATTGGTGATTCGCCCGCTTAGGGCGGTACGGGCAAAGCGTTCGCGCCGGGTTTGGACCGGCTGAGCATCTCCCGCTCGTTGCGGTCCTGGCGGTCCTTCGCCTTGACTTGCCGGGCATTAAACCTCCTCGCCTCTTCAGCCGCTGCGGACTGCTTGCCTGCACGAGCTGCCGCCTTGTTTTGCACATCGATAACACGCCTGGCGCTGGCGTCAACCTTGGCCTGTTCGCCAGATTGTTTGCTCTGACGATCCAACTTACCCTGCTTCTCGCGATCCAGCCTGGATTCATAGTCCCTTACCGCGGCGGCGCGTCGGTCGGCCTCTGCCTGCTGCCTTGCTGGAGAAACTTTATCTTCGGTTTTTTGAAGTTGCTCGGCAGCCTTGGCGCGACGGTCTTGCTCATTGAGCGAAATTTCCTGTCGCCGTAGATCTGCCATGGCCTCGCGACGTCGAACCTTGACCTCGTCTAGACAGTTGTTGACCAAAAATTGCCGGTAGCACCGAGCGTTTTCTGCAGCATACGCAGCCTCTAGCCGAGCCCGCTCGCCGGTGATGCGGTCGCGCTCCCGTTCCGGCGTGGCAAGAGTTGGCACCCCTACCTGTGTGCTGGTTTCGACCGGTTGGGCCTTCACCGCCATCAAACAAGTGCCGAGTAAAAAAAACAGAATCGGTATTCTCATGTCAAGGTGGTGTCCACGTCCCGGCGCGCCAAAGCCAAAAACTCTGCAGACTGCATTTCGCTGAGTCTGGAGACCGTGCGCGGAAATTCATGTGCCAGAGG
>JANOLL010000263.1:0-6795 GCA_031419775.1 Polaromonas sp.
TACCTCTCCCTATTGTCAATTTACGAGCGCTCTCGCGACTGGACACGCGCCACTGCAATCGCCAGCAAGCTTGACAAAGCCAGCGCCGGCAGTTTCATGGTGCGGCAATCCCACTACCTTTGCGAACAGGCCGCCATCACCCTGGCTGGGGGCGGGACACAAACCGCGCTGCTCACGCTACAGCAGGCCACTACCATGGCACCCAGTCATCCGAGGCCCAAGATAGACTTGGCCAATCTGTACCTCCAGATGAACCAGCAGGAGCAGGCCTTGAGCAGCCTCGCAGAGTTGGAAAAAATGGCACCACAGGCCTTCCCGCTGGCCTGTCCGCTGCTTGTCACGATTGGGCAGGAACCCAAGATGCGCGCTCCGGTGCTTGATCTGCTTCACACCCACTATGCCCATACTCCGTCTGTGGACGTGATGGAAGCGATGGTGCGGCTCGACATAGATCCAGACTTAGCCCGCAGGCACTACCTTGAGCACCTTGAACACGAGGTCTCCCTGGTTGCGGCGGCTCGCTGGATTTCAGGCGAAAAACTGGTCAGTGATAAAAGCCAAATGCTGCTTCAGCGTGCCCTCGACAAGGCTACAAAACCGCTTATGCGTTACCGCTGTGCCGCCTGCGGCTTCGAGGCTTCACAGCACTTCTGGCACTGCCCGGGCTGCCAGGCCTGGGACAGCTATCCAGCCAGACGGATTGAAGAGTTGTAACGCCATAAAATCCGCTCGAAGCATTTGCCTCCGCCCACCCGTGCTAGGGGCGACAATGTTGGATTGGCGCATTGACAGGCTCGCACAGGCCAAGGCCGTTCCACAGTCTCTACCGGAATAGACACCAAACCGTATGACCAGTGCTTCATCCATATCGTTTGAGAAGATTGCCAACGCTCGCGTCCTGGTCGTCGGAGATGCCATGCTCGACCGCTACTGGTATGGCGCGGTAGAGCGCGTATCCCCCGAAGCGCCGGTACCAGTCGTACGGGTGACCCGCACCGAAGAACGGATCGGTGCGGCCGCTAACGTGGCCTACAACATTGTCACGCTGGGCGCACGGGCATCGCTCCTGACTGTGGTGGGCGACGATGAAGCCAGCCATCAGTTAGAGGCCCTGGTTGCCAAGACCGGAATCACGCCCCACTTCGGACGCGACGACCGTATGAAAACCACAGTCAAGCTGCGTGTCATCGGCCGGCAGCAGCAGCTGCTACGACTCGATTTTGAAAATACACCCGAAAGCGAAGTGCTGGCTTCCCAGTCAGCGACCTTTGAAAAACTCTATCTCCAGCACGATGCAATGCTGTTTTCAGATTACGGCAAAGGCGGCCTGGCGCACATCATCCGAATGATCGACCAGGCCAGGGCAGCCGGCAAGGTGGTACTGGTAGACCCGAAAGGTTCCGATTACACACGCTATAAAAATGCTAGCATTATCACGCCAAATCGCGCTGAGCTTGAGCACGTTGTAGGCACATGGCGGGATGAAGCCGATCTTCGGACCAAGGCTCACAATCTGCGTCAATCCTTGAATCTGCAGGCGCTGTTGCTGACGCGCAGTGAAGAGGGCATGACTTTGTTTGACGATATGGGACAACTCGATGTTCCGGCGGTGGCGCGAGAGGTGTTTGACGTGACGGGTGCCGGCGACACGGTCATTGCAGCGCTCGCGACCATGGCTGCTGCAGGCATGAATTTGCGCGAGGCGGTTCCGATCGCCAACCGTGCGGGCGGCATCGTCGTCGGCAAGTTTGGTACGGCCACAGTGACTTATGGCGAGCTCTTTGGCACGGCGTGAACCCGGAAAAAACACCATGAAAATCGTAGTCACCGGCGCAGCTGGGTTCATCGGCAGCAACCTGATCAAGGGACTCAATGCCAGAGGCATTGACGACATCATTGCCGTTGACGACTTGACTGCAGGCGACAAATTCAAAAATCTTGCTGACTTGCAGATTGCCGATTACGTGGACGCCGACGATTTTTACGATCTGTTTGCTGAAGGCGATTTTGGCGAGGTTGAAGCGGTATTCCATGAGGGAGCCTGCAGTGACACCATGGAGTTAGACGGCAAATACATGATGGACAACAACTACACGCTATCGTGTGAACTGTTCCATGCCTGCCAAGCCTTAGGCACACGACTTTTGTACGCGTCGTCAGCCGCAACCTATGGCGGTTCCGACACTTTTGCCGAATCGCCACAGTGTGAAAAACCACTTAATGTATATGGGTATTCCAAATTACTTTTCGACCAGCGGATGCGACGCGAACTGGGCGTTAAATTCGAAAGCGCCACTTCCCAGGTTGTAGGGTTTCGCTATTTCAATGTCTATGGCCCGCGGGAACAACATAAGGGGCGCATGGCCAGCGTAGCTTTTCACCAGTTCAACCAGTTCCAAACTGCTGGCAAGGTGAAATTATTTGGTCAGTACGGTGGCTATGCGGCTGGCGGCCAGATGCGGGACTTTGTCTTCATCGACGACGTCGTGGCAGTCAATCTCTGGTTTCTCGATCATCCCGGCATCTCGGGCATTTTCAACCTCGGTACTGGCCGCGCCCAACCGTTTAACGATGTCGCGATCACTGTTGTCAACACCCTTCGCAAAGAACAAAATAATCCGGCGCTCAGCCTGGACGAGGCTGAGCGAACCGGGTTGCTTGAATACATCGACTTCCCGCCAGCATTGGTTGGCAAATACCAAAGTTACACCCAGGCGGATTTAAGCGCCCTGCGGGCGGCGGGCTGCGACCATGTCTTTGCCGATGTACAGACAGGCGTCACGGCATACATTCAATGGCTCAATAGCGCTAGAAGATGATCTGGGATGGCTTTGCTGGGGCATTCCTAGGGTTTTCCCATCAAAAAATGAAGGTCTTTAGTCAACCGTTCGACGAAACTGGCCGTTAATCCAATGGCTGACCTTGTCCTTGAAGGACGGCTCACGGTTCACATTTATCCCATCATCTGAGGAGTTCTTCATGTTTAAAAAATTTCTGGCGTTTTTCGCTGCCATGTACATGGCAGTGTCTTTTGCTGCCGTCGACGTCAATAAGGCCACCACTGCTGAGCTTGATGGCATCAAAGGTATTGGCCCCGGTATTTCCGGAAAAATTGTGGACGAGCGCAAAAAGGGCACCTTCAAGGATTGGAATGACTTCATTACTCGCGTCAAGGGAATCGGGGAAGCCAACGCTGCCAAGTTTTCTGCAGAAGGCCTGACTGTCGGCGGTGCGGCCTACAAAGGCGTTGCGGCCAGCGCTAAGAAAGATGACAAACCTGCTGCTGCCGCCAAAGCGGACGATAAAAAAGCTGCAGCCAAGCCAGCATCACCAGCTGTCGCTGCAGCTCCGGCCGCCGCTGCGGCAAAAGACGATAAGAAAGATGCCAAGTCAGCTGCCAAGGATGAGAAAAAGGACGAAAAGAAAGATACAAAGAAAGACGCAAAAGCTGATGCTGCCAAACCAGCTGCCAGCGCCGCGAAGAAATAATCTTCAACGACAGCTCCATGCAAACCCGCCGCTCGGCGGGTTTTTTTTAGTTCAGCACAAGGCTAGGGTTCAAGGCAGTTTTTGGGTGGGTCCAAGCTGGTTGGTCAACGCAGTCCTGCAATAAGTGCATGGCGTCATCCCAAGCCTGAGTCATTTCGGAAAACAAAGGCGTGGCATCAAACGGCCGCCTGGCGTTCACCGCTCGGGCTCCCTTAAGAATCAAGGCCTTGTTGCCCTGCGCAATGGTTTCAAATCTGCCGGCTGGCGCCAGCAACTCTGGATAACCATACTCCGCTTGCCAGCGAAGGTAGGCAGCGGCCAGATCATAGGCTGAGCCTGCTTGCCGGATCGCAGAAAAGGCCCAAGCATGGTAGTGAGGCAGACCTCGATCTTGCAGCACAGGCAAATCACGTTCAAACCGCTCACCAAACCTGCGCAAGGGATTGGATAACGGGCGCCTGCCGAGGTGACGCTGGAGCAGACTCCATGAACAAGCCAATAGATCGGCACGAGGTCGTCGCACCAGGGAATCAAACCGCAACAGTTCAGCGTAGAGCGGCAAGTGATTTGGATCAGGCTCGGCGTCTAGGCGAAAAAATTGAGTGAAATCTTCCCCGCCAAGCTCAAAATAACCGGCGTTATGAAAATATCCCAACCGTCTCGCGGATCGGTCCAGCGCGCTCAACACGACTGTGGTTTTCGAATGTTTGAGACGGTAGTCTGTACCGGATGTGTCGGGTAGCCAGAATGCGTCGGCCTCGGTGCTGATCAGTTTGCCGGCCGCCAAGTGCTCCTCGGCGTGCTCGATCAAGGGGCGCCATATGGTCAATTCCTGGACGTCAATGCCATATAGCGTCCTTAGCTCTTCCAATGAAGGCTTGAAAAATGTCCACTGATCTCCCTCAAAGTCTACGGCGAGAGTGAAGGGGAGCATCGCCATGGGCTCCAGTGAAAGGGTATGTAGCAGTTCAATCCATACATCCACATAGCAGTTTTTCTCTAGCCAAATGGCAGATTCGGAATGCAGACCATGGCGCTGATAGCTGGCCGCATCGACGCCCGACAAAGCTTCGATGTAGCTCATGGCCACAGTTTTGACCGCACCGCTTCTGGCCAATTTTCAGGGTCGAAGCCATGAGTCTTGATCAGCGCCAGGGTCACGCGTTCCAGGCCAAATCCCAGGCAAGCGGTATGGGCGATGGATTCATCGGCATTTCGAATGCCAAACTTGGAGCTGAAATAGTCCTGATGCCAATTGAAAGAGCAAATAGCTGTGGGATTTTCAAGCGAGATCACCGGCGAAAGGATTTCAAACTTCAGGCGCTGCTCTAATTGGTTAGCGGCCATCATTTTCCCAACCCGACCAAAGAAGGGGTCGGCTGCGGCGTCACTTTGTACGGATAGCCCGAGACTACCCAACAAATTCATCCCGCGCGCGAGCCACGCATCACGCCAGGCCAGCACCACATCGGGCTTGCCGACACGAATAAACTCGCGAAGGCGAAAAGCCTGCTGCCGGGTTGGCTCATCAGACGGCTCGTGGCGGTACACCCAACCCACGACGGTTACCAATCGTCCGCCGTCGGGCAGCAAACCGCTAAAACACGGGTAGACCGGATAACAAGCTGCGGGTGCAAGCATGACATCGGTGACGCCGAACAGGTCTTCCCATGGCTTGCCGGCGTGGATACGCGAAGACAACTCGCGTGCCTGGGCGTCGTTGCCGACAAAGGCGTGCACCGACGCCGCCAGCTGCGGAAAGCTGTCCATGTAGCCAACCTTCTCGATGAGGGCGCGCGCCAGTACCGGGGGAAACATCAATTCTTGTGCGCCATCGGGTTCACTGATGCGGCCAACGAGCGTATCAAAGCCGCGCAAGATTCTTTCAAATACCGGACCTCTGCCATGCACCCCCTGCACCCCGCTAGGGATGATTAATCCGTGCGATACCAGACCCGCATAGAAGGTTTCTATGTCGTAGAGAACTGTCAAAGCTCATCCTTAAAGACCAACAGCATGGAAGCGCTTTTAGCAGCAATCCGGTCATTTGAAATCATCAGCGAAGCCGAAAGTACATCGCGGTAGTGGCGGCCCAGACTAAAAGGACTGTCGTTTTTGTAGCCAAGAATGCCAACAATCTGCAAAGCGCGGTGCACGATGAGTGGTGCAGCTTCGGAGCACGAGACCTTCAAATTATTCAGACGCAATGCCCACCCCATGCTCAGCAGTTCCTCCAGCCCCGGGGCGCCCGGAACGAGCGTGTCAAACGCCTGTGCTGCCGACTGCCAGCTGTATTTCATGGTCTGCAACTGCATCGACACTTCGGCCAAGCGGGCCGCAGCAGGTGGAACCGTGCCAGGGCTCTGCCGGGCCTGACCCCGTACAAAATTGGCAGCTTTTCCAACTGCATCGGCAGCAATGCCCCACCACAGCGACGCCCAAAGCACATGAGAAAACGGAACCATGGTCTGTGCGGAACTGTCGGCGAAGGAACCCGGAACAATCTGCTGATCA
Organism: Polaromonas sp.; assembly: GCA_031419775.1. Taxonomy (GTDB): domain Bacteria; phylum Pseudomonadota; class Gammaproteobacteria; order Burkholderiales; family Burkholderiaceae_C; genus Polaromonas. The sequence goes on from JANOLL010000263.1 coordinate 6,004, forward strand.
GACCCCGAAGACTCAAGCCTGTAACCGGGACTGCAGGTTCCTCGCATACCCAAGGTGTCCCAACTTGAGCTTTGTACAAGTTTGCAGTCTTCGTTCTTGACCAACACTAACACCTGATCGCTGGCAGCGGCGTCTTTATGCCGGCGACACGTCACCAATATCGCGTCGGCGTAAGCGCAATAGGAACCCGTCGTAGCATCTTTGTTCAACACAAAATTTCCGTTCAGACTTTCGACCGCGCAGATACTCGATCGGGTATCGCCATAGGTGCCCACCTCTGATGTCATGGACGCCAACAAGTACTGATGTTGAACAAGGTCCCTCAAATAATCTCGAAAAAACTCGCTTGCCAAACTATGTCGCGCTAGGCATCCCAGCTGGCTGTAATGCATGGCTAGCACCATGCCACTGGAACCGCAGGCTTGCGACAGTGTGGAACACAGCTGGGTGAGCTCCATCATGGAGCAGCCTGCGCCACCCAAGCTTCGGGGTACGCCGGCTGACAAAACACCGGCCTCACGCAAAGCCGCGACGGTTTCCAACGGAAACCTGGCTTTGTTGTCAATGTCCGACGCAAGCGGTGCGGCGATGTCCGTCGCGATGCGTCGTATGGCATGGGTCAGGAAAGCGAAACTTTGGTCGATCCGCATGACTTGAGGATTCATACTGGATGGCTCCTGGACAGGGACCTGAGTCGAGCCCCAATACTGCAAATAGTAAATCTCCAGCCGATCAAAAAAAATTACTTTGAAGGCCATTAGCTACATCGGACTAATGGAGAGGAAACGTGCT
>JANOLL010000264.1:0-1607 GCA_031419775.1 Polaromonas sp.
GCAAATCGCCTCGCGGGCCCCGGCCGCCGCAACCGGCTCGCTCAGTGAACCCGCTGCTGGAGCGCTTGTTTGAGCTGTATCCCAAATTATTTGGCGCGCAATTCCTTCCACTCAAGCTTGGCGTTTTTCAGGAGCTGCTGGCGCGCCACCCGGACGTTTTCAAAAAGGACGAGCTCAAGCTGGCCATGGCGCAGCACGCCCGCTCAACCCGATATCTTGAATGCGTGGCAGCAGGCCATGCCCGTCATGATCTGGACGGCAAGCCGGTGGAGCCGGTTGCACCCGAACATGTGCACCACGCTTTGGTCGAGCTTTTCAGGCGGCGCCAGACCCGCACCCAAGAGGACCTGCGGCCCAAACTGCGGCTGCGCCTGATGCAGGCAGTCGAGGCATCAGGTCTGAGCCATGAGGCCTACGCTGTACGGGTGCGTGTGCAGGACGAGGCAACCAATGCCTTCCTGGATGATGCATTGGCCGAATTGCGTTTGCAGGCCGCCAAACGCGAAGCGCTGGTCAGGGCGTTTCAAGCCAGCGACCGACCGATAGAAGAGTTTGCCGAGATGTATGGCATGCAGGTGGCCGACGTCGCTGAGGCCGTGGCGCGCGTCAGTAGGGACATTAAACGCCAGGCCGCCGCATAAAAAAAGCCGCTGCAGAACCGGCAGCGGCTTGATCGCTCAGTCCTGGGCTGATTCCAGAATCAAACCTGCCCGGGCTGGGCATCTTTCAGCGCGGCAATCCGTTCTTCAATCGGCGGATGGGTTGAAAACAACTTGCCAATCCCACCGGTGATGCCCATGGCCTGAACCGATTTAGGCAACTCGCCAGGCACCATGCCGCCGAGACGCGCCAGCGCATTGATCATCGGCTGCTTGCGGCCCATCAACTGGGCAGCCCCCGCGTCGGCGCGGAACTCACGGTGGCGCGAGAACCAGGCCACAACAATGGCTGCGGCAAAACCCAGCACGATGTCGAGCACGATGGTGCTGACGTAGTAACCAATGCCAGGGCCTGAATTGCTGTCGCTGCCCTTGCGCAGAAAGCTGTCGACTGCATAGCCAATCACCCGGCTCAGGAACACCACAAAGGTGTTCATCACACCCTGTATCAAGGTCATGGTGACCATGTCACCGTTGGCCACGTGCGCGATCTCGTGGCCCAGCACCGCTTCAATTTCTTCGCGCGTCATGCCCTGCAGCAGACCTGTCGATACCGCAACCAGCGCGGAATTCTTGAACGCACCGGTTGCAAAGGCATTGGGCGCGCCTTCAAAAATACCGACTTCCGGCATGCCGATATTGGCCGACATGGCGAGTTTGCGAACCGTGTCGACAATCCAGGCTTCATCCGGATTTTGCGGCTCGTTGATGACGCGCACGCCCGAACTCCACTTGGCGACCGGCTTGCTGATCAACAGTGAAATGATGGCGCCGCCAAAGCCGATGACGGCGGCAAAGCCCAGCAACATGCCCAAATTCAGACCCTGGGGCGTGAGAAATCGGTTCACCCCCAGCAGACTGGCCACAATGCCCAGCACCACCACCACAGCGAGGTTGGTCATGACAAATAGAAAAATACGTTTCATGGTTTCTCCGTGAGATCAATTC
>JANOLL010000265.1:0-2375 GCA_031419775.1 Polaromonas sp.
GGGCCGCCATGGGCAAAGTCAAGCCCAAAAAGCTGCCCCAGTCCTGCACCACCAAAATGATGTTTTGCAAATCCAGTCGTTCTATCCATTCCAGCAGAATCTGCCGATGCCGGCTGAAACTGTGAAAACTTTGTTTCTTGGGCTTGTCACTTTTGCCAAAACCGATCAAATCTGGCGCGACCACGCGGTGGCCAGCTTCCAAAAAAACCGGAATCATTTTGCGATAAACGTAGCTCCAGGACGCATTGCCATGCAGGCACAGGTAGGTGAACTGATCAGCCGCCGTACCCTGACTTGCGAGAGTAGGCTGTTCATCCAGATAATGCATGCGCAAGCCATCGAGGGCAGGCAAATCATGGCAGTAGTGTGCAGGCCACGGATAGTCGGGCAGGCCATTAAAAGCCGAATCCGACGGCCGAAGGGCATCATCACGCAGTCTGTGGAGCGTCCTGGCATCACGTTTTTCGGTCCGCCGTTGACCAAAAAAAGCAGACATCAGGGCGGCGCAATCATCTGCCAGCACCCCGCCCCGCAAGCTGGTGTGGTGGTTTAAGCCCGCTTGGGCAAACAGATTAACCACCGAGCCTGCGGCCCCGGTTTTGGGCTCAGGCGCACCAAACACCACCCGTTTCAGCCGGGCGTGCAACATGGCACCGCTGCACATTGCGCAAGGCTCTAGCGTGACAAAAAGCTCGCAGTCGTCGAGCCGGTAATTGCCCACCACCAGCGCTGCCGCGCGCAGGGCCACCACCTCCGCATGCGCTGTGGGGTCATGGCTACCAACTGGCGCATTGCGCCCGGTCGCAATCACCTGCCCTCGCCAAACGACCACCGCACCCACCGGAACTTCACCAGCTGCCTCAGCAGCCTGGGCCTGCTGCAGGGCAAGCTGCATGAAGAGCTCATCAGAAGCGTCAACCGGTTCTAATCCAGGCTTTATCATTGCTATGGATTTAATAGCTAAAAACACCCATGTTGCGCCGGCTAATAGCCTTATTGATCATCAGAAACAGGCCTCGGAGGCTGGATAGCCGCTTCCACCGCCTGCTGGTATTGCTGTTGCGTGGAGCGGGCCAGCGGCGGTACCGTGCCAACGGCCTGCTCAGTGGGTGCCGGACCGCTGAGCGCTGGCGGAGTCAGGGACGAGCCGCCGCGCTGGGCCGGGGCAAGCTGCTTTTTGAGCAGCACACCCACCACCGCAAGCGCCAGCAACAAACCCGTCACGCCTAGCAGTGCCCGCATGTCAGCGCTCCGTCATGCCAAGGCGCTGCATCCAATGCGCCAGCGCCCGCTCGTCCTCATTGCCCGCAGCATACTGCGCATGCATGGCGACGTGCGCCTCTAGGCGATGCTGGTTAAGTTTGACCTTGCACTCCCAATCCTTCACGTGGAGTTCAAACGCCACAATGCCGCGCATCATTTGCTGCTGGTACTCGTCAGGTAAGGCCCGCCACTGCGCTGCGTAAGCCGGATCGTGAGCAGCGATGAGATGCTTGAGCAGGCGGTCTTTGTCCTCGAATGCCTCCACCAGTCGTGCCTCAACGGTGCAGTGCACGGTGACATAGTTCCAGGTCGGCACACGCGTCAGATCGGGGTAGACGCGAGGCGTCATGTAGGCGTGCGGACCCATGAAGGTCACCAGCGCCACGGGCCGTTCCTGCAGATAGCGCCAATGCGGATTGGCCCGCGCGCAGTGACCGAGCAACACCGGCTGGGGGCCAGTCAGCTCTAGATGTAGCGGCAAATGCGAGACAAAGGGCAGACCGGCGTCCTCATTTGAAATCAGAGAGGCAAACGGGTAATCGCGCACCAGTTGCCATGCGAGCGCTTCGTCACTAACCTGAAAATGCGGTGGCAGGTACATCTTGGGCCCCGTCAGCAGTCCTGCACCTTGACTATTCCCACTCTATGGTGGCCGGCGGCTTGCTGCTCACATCGTAGGTCACGCGGTTGATGCCGCGCACTTCGTTGATGATGCGGCCCGAAACCTTTTTGAGCAAGGCGTAAGGCAATTCTGCCCAGTCTGCCGTCATGAAGTCGCTGGTTTGTACCGCGCGCAACGCCACCACATAGTCGTAGGTGCGGCCATCGCCCATCACGCCCACGCTTTTAACCGGGAGAAAGACGGTAAAGGCCTGACTCGTCAGGTCGTACCAGCTCTTGCCGCTTGCTGCGTCCTTGAAGTTGCGAAGCTCTTCAATAAAGATAGCATCCGCCCGGCGTAGCAAGTCGGCATATTCTTTTTTGACTTCACCCAGAATGCGCACACCCAGGCCTGGCCCAGGAAAGGGATGGCGATAGACCATGTCGTGCGGCAGGCCCAACGCCACACCCAGCTCTCGCACTTCGTCCTTGAACAGTTCGCGCAAAGGCTC
>JANOLL010000266.1:0-5054 GCA_031419775.1 Polaromonas sp.
TGATGTTGAGCACGGTGGCTACCGTCGGCTCAAAGTTTGTGATGCCGTCAAGCTGAAAGCTGGACAGCTCCAGCACCCAAACCTCCGGAAGTGCCTGCCCGTCCAGAGCGTCATCAAGCTTTTGCGCCAGGGTATCGAGCAAGGTCGGGCCAATGTTGCCGGCCACCGCCACCGACTTGCCCGCGCGCTGCACCAACTGCCCGGTCAGCGAGGTCACCGTGGTCTTGCCATTGGTACCGGTGATGCCGATGACCTGAGGCGAATAGCCCTGATCCCTTTTGAGGTCTGCCAGGGCCTGTGCAAACAGGGTCAGCTCGTTGCCGCCGGCTATACCCTGAAGCTTGGCGGCCCGGGTCACGCCTTGAAGGGAAGCGGGCGACAAACCCGGGCTTTGAAAGATGCCGTCAAACGTATCGACGCTCAGCAGACTTTCGTCCATGTCGGCATGAACAAAGGTTGCGCAGGGGAGGCTGGCGCGCAAGGCCGAAAGCTGCGGGGGTGACGCGCGGGTATCGGCCACGGTCACCTGCGCGCCATAGCGCACACCCCAGCGCGCCAGCGCCAGGCCCGAAGCGCCCAGGCCCAGTACCAGGATATTTTTTTGCTTCAGGTCCATCATGCTGGCTTATCTGAGCTTGAGGGTGGACAGACCAACCAGGCACAGCAGCATGGTGATGATCCAGAAGCGCACTACCACCTGGGTTTCTTTCCAGCCGCTTTTTTCGAAGTGATGGTGCAGCGGCGCCATCTTGAGAATGCGACGACCCTCACCATAGCGTTTACGGGTGTATTTGAAGTAGACCACCTGCAGCATCACCGACAGGGCCTCGACCACAAAGATTCCGCCCATGATCGACAGTACGATTTCCTGGCGCACGATGACGGCAATAGTGCCGAGCGACGCACCAAGCGCCAGGGCGCCCACATCACCCATGAAGACCTGCGCGGGATGGGTGTTGAACCACAAAAAGGCCAGGCCGGCACCGGCCAGGGCGGCGCAAAATATTAGCAACTCGCCCGAGCCGGGAATATAGGGAAACAGCAGGTACTTTGAATAAACGGAGCTGCCGGTCACATAGGCAAACACGCCCAGCGCCGAGCCGACCATCACCACCGGCATGATCGCCAGGCCATCCAGTCCATCAGTGAGGTTGACCGCATTGCTGGAACCAACAATCACCAGATAAGTCAGGATCACAAAACCAAACACGCCCAGCGGATAGGTCACCTCCTTTACAAAAGGCACCAGCAGGCCCGCCTTGGGCGGAAGGTTGACGTCAAAACCAGACTGGACCCAACTGATGAAAAGTCCCAGAACCCTGAGGTTGGAGCTTTCCGAAATGCTGAATACCAGGTACAGCGCTGCGACCAGCCCAATCAGCGACTGCCACAGGTATTTTTCGCGTGAACGCATGCCTTCTGGATTTTTCTGGACCACCTTGCGCCAGTCATCTGCCCAACCGATCGCACCAAAGCCCAGGGTGACCAGCAGCACAATCCAGACAAACCGGTTCGACAGGTCAGCCCACAGCAGGGTGGAAATGCCAATGCATAAAAGAATCAGTACGCCCCCCATGGTCGGGGTGCCGCTCTTGCTCAAATGCGTCTGCATGGCGTACTCACGAATGGGCTGACCGATTTTGAGCGCGGTGAGCCGGCGAATCACAAAGGGGCCGGCGACCAGCCCCATCAACAGGGCGGTCAGGGCTGCCATGACGGCGCGAAAGGTCAGGTACTGAAAAACCCGGAACGATCCGAATTCAGGCGAGAGCGACTGGAGCCACTGGGCCAGGCTAAGCAGCATGGGGCGCCTTCTGGTGGGAGGGTGAGGAGGTATGGGCCATGATGGCTTGCACCACCCGCTCCATCTTCATGAAACGTGAGCCCTTGACGAGTACGCTGCCCAGCCTGGGCAAGCTGGCTAACACAGCCGCAATCAGCGCGTCGGCATCGACAAAATGCTGGCCCTGCCCGAAACCGCTGGCAGCGCGTTGTGACTGCTCCCCCAGCGAAAAAAGTTGTTCGATACCGCAAGCCCGCGCGTGGCTTCCGGCTTCATCATGGAACATGGGACCCTGCTCACCAACCTCGCCCATATCGCCCATGACCAGCAAGCGCGGACCGGGCAGCTCTGCGAGCAAATCGATCGCAGCACGCATCGAGTCAGGGTTGGCGTTGTAGGTGTCGTCAATCAACTGGACTACATGCCCTTTGATATCCAGCGACACGGCCCGCGAGCGACCGCTGACCGGCGCAAAAGCCGACAGTCCCGCGGCGATACAGGGCAGCGGCACGCCCGCCGCCAGCGCGCAGGCGGTTGCCGCCAGAGCGTTCTTGAGGTTATGCCGGCCGGCCACGGCGAGTTCAAAATCCAGCCGGCCGGCTGGCGTGCTCGCCTGGACTGTCCAAGTCATGCCGAGCCAGGTTGCCTCGGCCACCACATCAGCACGACCGGACACTGCAAAGGTTAAAACGGTCCGTGCACCCGCCATGCTTTTCCACAGCGGCGCATACGTGTCATCTGCCGGGAAGACCGCTGTGCCGCTGGCTCCTAGCGCGTCGATGACCGTGCCGTTTTCCCGCGCCACCGCCTCAACCGTGGCCATGAATTCCAAGTGTTCGCGTTGGGCATTGTTGACCAGCGCTACCGTTGCCGCACTCATGTCCGCCAGGTAAGCAATCTCGCCCGGATGGTTCATGCCAAGTTCCACCACGCCGGCCTGATGGTGATGTCGCAAACGCAATAGCGTGAGGGGCACACCAATGTCGTTGTTGAGGTTGCCAGCTGTCGAGAAGGCGTCGGTCTGCTTCCAGGCCTGCAAAATCGAGGCGACCATCTGGGTCACCGTGGTTTTGCCGTTGCTGCCCGTCACTGCGATCAGGGGCAAGTCAAACTGGGCGCGCCAGCCTTTGGCTAACTGGCCAAGAGCCTGTCTGCTGTCGCTGACTTCAAAGCCTGAAAGGCCCGCTTGCTCCAGACCGCGCTGAGCGATGGCCGCCACCGCACCCTGATCCTTGGCCTGAACCAGAAAATCGTTGGCATCAAAACGTTCACCTCGCAGCGCTACAAACAAATCGCCCGGCTGCAGCGTACGGGTATCGCTGTGCACCCGTTTAACCAGTAATGCGGCGTCACCGACGAGCCGAGCCGACGGCAGCCAGCTTGATGCCCGCTCAAGTGTCATCATGGTGTGCTCCCAGCGGCCAATCGCGCGGCCAGTGCCGATTCAGCATGGGCACGATCCGAGAACGGGTGCTGGATGGCGCCGATTTCCTGATAGCTTTCATGGCCCTTGCCGGCCAGAAGCACCACGTCTGCGGACTGTGCGCGCTGCAAAGTTTGCGCGATGGCAAGTGCGCGATCCGCTTCGACCCACACCGACTCGGAACCAGACAAACCGGACACAATTTGACGGATGATCGCCGCGGCACTTTCGCCGCGCGGGTTGTCGCTGGTGACCACAATCTGGTCAGCATGTTTCTGGGCCGCCGCCGCCATCAGCGGCCGCTTGGTGACATCGCGGTTGCCACCGCAACCGAACAGGCACCACAGTCGGCCACCCCGAGACTGCGCCACCGGCCGGAGCGCCAACAACACCTTTTCCAGAGCATCTGGTGTGTGAGCGTAATCAATCGCCACCAGTGGCAAGCCCGTAACTGCCACCATTTCGAGGCGACCCGGTACGGGCGACAAATTTTCGCAGGCGTGCGCAGCCGCATCCAGCGAAATACCGAGCGCCCGCATCGCCGCCAGCACACCGAGCAGATTGGAGACGTTGTAAAGACCTGCCGCTGGCGTTGCAATACGCAGTCGCGCTCCTTCTTCGAGCACATCAAACGTCAGGCCGTCACCCGATTGAATGATGCGGTCTGCACGCAGGCGGGCTGGTTTGGCAGTGGAAACCGTCCAGACATCGAGTGCCGACGGCATCAAGGCAGCCCGCAGCTCTTCGCCCTTGGCATCGTCTATATTGAGCACTGCAGCCTGGAGTCCAGGCCATTCAAACAGGCTCTTTTTAGCGTTCCAATAGGCCGCCATGGAGCCATGGTAGTCCAGATGATCCCGGGTGAAGTTGGTGAAAATAGCCACCTGAAACGGGGTCGCGTCCAGGCGCCGCTCGGCGATACCAATGGAGGACGCTTCAATGACACAGGCCGAAAAGCCGTCATCGACAAAGCGCCTGAGTTGCTGCTGCAGCAACACCGGATCAGGCGTGGTCAATCCGTTGAAGACCAACGCCGCAGGTTCTCCAATACCCAGCGTTCCCACCATGCCGCAGCGACGGCCCACCTTGGCCAGCGCCTGCGCCAGCCACCACGCAGTCGAGGTCTTGCCATTGGTACCCGTCACGGCAACCATTTGCAAACTTCTGCCAGGCTGCTCAAAATAGGCCGCAGCAATCGGGGCAGCAGCGGTTTTCAGCCCCGAATAGGTAGCGATTCTGGAGTCGTCAAAGCCGTAACGTGACACCTCATCGTCTTCCACCAGGCAGGCCATCGCGCCTGCCTTCAACACGTCGCCGACGTATTGCCTCGCATCGGTGACCCCACCCGGCCAGGCGATGAAACCGTCGCCGGCACCGACCTTCCGGCTGTCGGCCCAGACACTGCCCGTCACCCGCGCCCGCAGCCAGCTTGCCGCCTCTTATGCGGTTTGCAGCCGGGTCATCAAAACGACTCCTCAACCACTTGAGTGACGATCTGCGGCTTGACCGACATGTCGGGCTGAACCCCCTTCATGCGCAGAGCCTGCTGAACCAGTTCACTGAACACCGGCGCAGCCACATCACCACCATAATGCTTGCCGGCACTGGGCTCGTCAATCATGACGGCGACCACCACGCGCGGTTTGTCGATAGGCGCCATGCCGACAAACCAGCCGCGGTATTTACGATCCTTGTCGGTGCCGTAACCCTTTCCCACCTGTTTGTAGGCGGTGCCAGATTTTCCGCCCACCGAGTAGCCCAACGCCTGCGCCTTGGGCGCTGTTCCACCCGGCCCGGCGGCCATTTGCAGCATCTTGCGAATCTCCAGAGCGGTGCTGGCAGAAAACA
>JANOLL010000267.1:0-4696 GCA_031419775.1 Polaromonas sp.
GCGTCGCCCTGGAGAGATGCTACAGATTCAGGAGCAGGTGGCACAAGAAAAGACTGGGCTAGCAGTGTTTTTTCGTCTAAAAATGGCGCTTCCGAACGATTTGCCAATCCGGCTGTGCCTACCCAGCGCCAGGCCCCCGCGCACGGGCTCAAAAGCGGCATCAATGTCTTTCATGCCAAGTTCGGCGAGGGCAAGGTGATGATGCTTGAAGGCAGCGGAGACGACGCCCGGGCGAAGATCAATTTCACCCGGCACGGTGTGAAATGGCTGGCGCTCAGTGTGGCCAAACTGACAGTGGTGCAATAAATGATCCAGACCGAGACCCCTGCCGACGATGCGGCACCGATCCATGTGTCGCACGAAGCGTTTTGTGCGGGCCTGCCAGCAGGACGATTCCGCTTGATCGTCAATCCAGAGCGCGCCCAGAAATACGTCAAGCATCGTCTGTTTGTGGTCGGCATTTCCTTGCCCCTGATCGGCATCGGCATGGCCCTGGGGTTGTCAGGCTATCCGTGGGTGGGGTTGCCGATGGTCGTTGTCGGTGCGCTGTTGCACCGGGTCATCAAGGCACATGCGGCCAAGATATTGCTGCACCTGGCACTGCATGATGCCAAGGTTTATCAGGAAGCGACTGAATTTGAAATCCTCGAGGGGCGCCTGGCCTGAGGAACGCCCCGATTAAGCCTGGCCCAGTTCAACCGGCGCGCTGGCAAAGCTGTCCTGGAATGTGAAGTAAATCGAAGTGAAAAACAGCGCCACCAGCAGCAGGGCGACCGGAAACATTGCCAGCGCTGCAATCGCTGCATTGCCCATCAGGGCGGCAATCAGCGTCACCAGCATCATGGCCAGCATGAAAACGCCAGTCCATGCCAGGCCATAAACGGTCAAGGCCCGCCAGTTTTTGTAGCATGCGGTGAAACTGAAAAACAAACTCTTGACCGGCGTCACCGCATGCCAGTGGACCAGTGCCGGTGCATGCCAGAACATCATCGAGAGCGGCAAATACAGCGCCAGGGTGACCCACATCGCGGTTTGAAAATCGCTTTGCAAGACCAGCTCTTCTGTGATTTTTCCGCCGATGAGGTAGAGCTTGGCAAACTGACCGCCGTCGAACAGGCTGGAGATGGCCATCAGTGCCAGAAAACCTGCGGCATAAAGCCCGCCCAGCACCATCATCGCGCTCAGGCGCTGGCGGCCGGCACGAAAGGCAGTGATCAAAATCAGAGGCATCGGAAACTTTCCCTTGGCCGCTTCCTGCGTGGCGGCCATCAGACCCAGCGTGGCCGCAGGCAACAGCGCCAGCGCCAAGGCCGCACCGATAAAAGGCACCAGCGTCGCGAGCGACAGCATGGCCATGAACATGAAAAAAAGTCCTGACATGGCCAGTGGTTGGCGCAGAAAAGTCTTGAAGGCGAGCTTGACCCACGTCAGGCCAGTACGGGCGGGGACGATATTGAGTTTCATGGGAGGGTGCTGAGGCTGAGTTCGGGCAAAAGACCTGTGGCGTGCAAGGCGCGCTCCCGCAACACACGCTCAAAATGACCCGGGTCATGGGCCTGCAACACGCTAGCTTCACGCGGCAGATGAAAGTCCCAAAGTCGCGAAATCCAAAAGCGCAGTGCACCGGCGCGCAGCGCTGCAGGCAGCAGCGAACGCTCTTGCACAGTAAGCCGACGTACTTCCTGGTAGGCAGCCAGAAAGGCGCTGGCGCGGTGCGCATCATGCCGGCCGGTGGGCAGGTCAACGCACCAGTCGTTCAGGCAGACGCCAATGTCAAACAGCAGACTGTCGCAACCAGCAAAGTAAAAGTCAAAAAAACCGGTGAGTTGGCCGCCCTCAAACATCACGTTGTCGCGAAACAGGTCAGCATGAATCGCCCCACGCGGCAGGCCGGCATAGGCCGACGTCTCGGCCACGTGGTTTTGATAGGCCAGCTCGCTCAACAACAGTTCAGACTGTGGCGCCGAGAGATGTGGCAGTACGGCCGGAACCGTGGCGTTCCACCAGGCCAGGCCGCGCAGATTGGCCTGGTAGCGCGGGTAATCCAGTCCGGCCAGGTGCATGCGGGCCAGCATGTCACCGACCTGCGCACAGTGATCGGCAGTGGGAGCGAGTGCGCTGTGGCCGCGCAGCCGATTGACGACTGCGGCAGGCTTGCCCTTTAGCTCGTGCAGGATGTTGCCCTGCCCATCGGTCGCCGGGTCTGGCACCGGAATACCCTTTTGCGCCAGGTGCTTCATCAAATGAAGGTAGTAGGGCAACTGGCTAAAGGTCAGTCGCTCGAACAGTGTCAGGACGTATTCGCCGCGCGCGGTGGTGACGAAATAATTGGTGTTTTCAATGCCGCCCGCGCAGCCCGTCAGCGTCTGCAACTCACCCTGATCCAGGCCGTGCAAAAAAGCGGATGCCTCGTCGAAAGAGACTTCAGTGAAAACGGCCATGATGGATGCGCTCAGCCGATGTGACCGACGGGTCGATCAAGTGGGCAATGCGGGCAAGGAGGGCAGAACAATCGCAAGAGGGGGCTCAAAATTTCAGCACATTCCAGACTCTTGCGCCGTGGGTGTCGGTGCTGGTGCCCGATGGTGCTGCGCCGCGAGCGCTCTCGCTGGGCTTGATTTGATAGGGCGGCACGGGCAGGCCGCTTTTGGGCTGCACCGTGATGCTCTGAGTCTCGCCACCGACACGCACTTCGTCAATGCGCGTGCCAGCGTCTTCCGTACGAATCCGCTGGATGGCTTTGTCCGGTCGCGCCAGCGGTGCTGGACCCGCGGTGTCAGCTGCAATCGACTGGGCGAAAGCCGGGCCGGTGCCGAGCCAGACCAGTAGACCGGTCACCAGCATCAGGTCGCGCGTCGGGGATAGAAGTTTCGTCATGAAGCCATTGTAGGCGCGGCACCGCTTGGGCAAGGCCTGACTGGTGCCGGACAAGCAAGTCCGAAAGGGCGACTCAGCTGCGGTTGGGCTAGGGGTCGTTTTACCGGACAATTCGGCTGAATGACTCACGATATGCCTGGCGATAAAAAAACCCTTTTGCTGGTCGATGGCTCCAGCTACCTTTACCGCGCCTTCCATGCCATGCCGGATTTGCGCGCCAACCCGGCTGACCCCACCAGCCCGGCCACCGGCGCCATTCGCGGCATGGTCAACATGATGCAAAAGCTGCGCAAGGATGTGCGCGCCGACTACGCAGCCTGTGTGTTCGACGCCAAGGGCCCGACGTTTCGCGATGCCCTGTACCCAGCCTACAAGGCCCAGCGTTCGCCCATGCCTGACGACCTGCGCAGCCAGATCGAGCCGGTGCATGAGGTGGTTGGTCTGCTCGGCTGGAGCGTGCTCAACGTGCCTGGCGTGGAAGCCGACGATGTGATAGGCACGCTGGCCTGCATGGCGTCCCGGCAGGGCATAGAGGTGGTGATTTCCAGCGGCGACAAAGACTTGAGCCAGCTGGTGGACGAGCACATCACGGTGATTGACACGATGAACGATCGCCGGCGTGATCTGGCCGGGGTCGAGGCGGAATTCGGTGTTCCGCCGCGCCTGATGGTGGACTACCAGACGCTGGTTGGCGATGCGGTCGACAACGTACCCGGCGTGCCCAAGGTCGGCCCCAAAACCGCCGTGAAATGGCTCCTCGAGTACGGCTCGCTCGACGCCCTGGTGGCGCGTGCCGATGAAATCAAGGGCGTGGTCGGTGACAACCTGCGCCAGTCGCTCGACTGGCTGCCGCAGGGGCGGGCGTTGCTGACCATCAAAAAGGACTGTGAGCTCGACAGCTACATCAGCGGCTTGCCTGCTATGAAATCCATAGCTATCGGCGCACAGAAAACGCGGGAGCTGGCTACGTTTTATGAGAAATTTGGCTTCAAGGGACTGGCCAGAGCGCTTGACAGCCAAGCCGTCCGCTCTGAGCCTTCAGACTCGGCCGCTCCGCCCCAACGGTCTGCACCAGCCTCCGAGCCCAGCCTGTTTGATGAACCCGATGCTGCCGCGCCTGTTGCCATCCGGCCGGCCGTCTCCGGGGTGTACGACACCATCCTGACCTGGGAGGCATTTGACGTTTGGTGGGTAAAGCTGCTGGCAGCCGATCTGGTCGCGCTGGACACCGAAACCACCTCGCTCGACGAGATGCGTGCCGAGATTGTGGGCATCAGCTTTAGCGTGACGCCGGGTGAGGCTGCCTACATTCCGCTGACCCACGACTACCCCGACGCGCCGGTGCAACTGCCGCGCGACGAGGTGCTGGCACGGCTCAAACCCTGGCTGGAAGATGCGAGCCGGTTCAAGCTGGGCCAGCACATCAAATACGACCGCCATGTGTTTGCCAACCACGGCATAGAGGTGCGCGGCTACGCCCACGACACCATGCTGCAAAGCTATGTGCTGGAAGTGCACAAACCGCATGGTCTGGCCAGCCTGGCCGAACGCCATCTGGGCCGAAGCGGCATTGCCTATGAGGACCTGTGCGGCAAGGGGGCCTCGCAGATCAAGTTCAACCAGGTGGACATTGCCCGGGCGGCCGAGTACTCGTGCGAGGCCTCGGACCAGACGCTGGATGTTCACAGAACGCTGTGGCCGCAGCTGCAGGCGCATGACAAACTGCGCTTCATCTATGAACTCGAAATCCAGAGCAGCGAATCGCTTTACCGGATTGAGCGCAATGGCGTGTTGATTGACGCGCCCATCCTGGCCAAAC
>JANOLL010000268.1:0-1654 GCA_031419775.1 Polaromonas sp.
CAGGGCAAGGTCTTCGAGCTGACCGAGCGCGCCCAGAGGTTTGGTCTTGTGGTCGATCTTGTGCCGCAACTTGGCTTCAAGCCGGACATCGGTGACCGAGTCAATCAGCGGCGGGGCGAAGGTCATGGGCATCGATCAGGGCTTGCAGGCAAGTCGGGCACAGGCAGCTGGCTTTTTGACTGCCGCTTTCAGCCGGCACGGCAACGATATGCGGCAAGGCAAAGCACCAGCACTCGCCGTCACCGTTGACCATGCCGCACTGCATCGACGCACCGCAGCGCGGACAGGTGGAGGGCTGAGGCGCGGTCATGAGAGCAGCAGACGTTCAGCTCTGCAAAAACAGCCGATACACCGGATTGCTGGTTTCTTCCACATGCGGGTAGCCTACCGTGACGAGAAAGGTCTTGAAGGCCTTGCTGTCCGCATGGGGCACCTGCAGGCCCACCAAAAAGCGGCCGTAGTCCGCCCCCTGGTTGCGGTAATGAAACAGCGAAATATTCCAGCCCGGCTGCATGCTGGACAAAAACTTCATCAGCGCCCCCGGCCGCTCGGGAAACACGAAGCGCAGGATTCGCTCATCTTTTGATAGCGCACTGTGTCCGCCCACCATATGCCGGATGTGTTCTTTGGCTAATTCATCATGGGTCAGGTCAAGCGCCTTGAAGCCGTGGCGTGAAAAATGACTGGCAATCCGGGTGCTTTCACCCTTGCGCGATGTGGTCAGGCCGACAAACACATGCGCCGCCGCCCCGTCGCTGATGCGGTAGTTGAACTCGGTCACCGAGCGCTGGCCGCCAGGTAACTCGCCTATCAGTTCGCAAAAACGCCGAAAGCTGCCGCGCTCTTCGGGAATTGTCACGGCGAACAATGCCTCGCGTTCTTCACCCACCTCGGCACGTTCTGCCACAAAGCGCAGGCGGTCAAAGTTCATGTTGGCGCCGCACAAGATGGCGGCATAGGTTTCGCCGCGCGTCTTGTGGATTGCAACGTATTTTTTGATGGCGGCCACCGCCAGCGCGCCGGCCGGCTCAACGATGCTGCGGGTGTCTACAAACACGTCCTTGATGGCGGCGCAGACGGCGTCGGTGTCTACCGTGATGAATTCATCGACCAGCTCGCGGCTGACGCGAAAGGTTTCTTCGCCCACCAACTTGACCGCCGTACCGTCCGAAAACAAACCCACATCGCCGAGCGTCACGCGTTTGTGGGCGCTGACCGACTGCATCATCGCGTCGGAGTCGTTCATCTGCACGCCGATGACCTTGATCTCTGGCCGTACCGCCTTGATGTAATTCGCCACGCCAGCAATCAGCCCGCCGCCGCCAATGGCCACAAACACCGCGTCCAGCCGCCTGGAGCTCAAGGTTTGCAGTTGCCGAAGTATCTCCATTGCAATGGTGCCCTGGCCGGCAATCACGTCCGGGTCGTCAAACGGGTGCACCAAGGTCAGGCCGCGCTTTTTTTCCAGCATCAGGGCGTGGGCGTGAGCGTCCGAATAACTTTCACCTTGCAGAACCACCTCGACCGCCTGTGCGCCCCAGGCCCGAACCGCATCAATCTTGACTTGCGGCGTGGTGGTGGGCATCACGATCACGGCGCGTGTGCCGAGCTTTTGCGCGCTCATGGCTACCCCCTGCGCGTGGTTGCCCGCTGA
>JANOLL010000269.1:0-16789 GCA_031419775.1 Polaromonas sp.
TATTACCCCAAGGCGCTGGTGGCGGTACCTTTCACACCAGTACCCGGCCCGCGTCTGTTGGCTAGAAATGCGGCCGAGCGTGCACTTCTGGTCAATACTCTGATCGGCTGGTGTGAGCAACAAAAACTGTCGTCGCTGCACCTGTTGTTCACTACCGATGCGGATGTGGCCGCGTGCGAAGAGGTCAGCCTGATGCTGCGCCACACGGTTCAATTTCATTGGACGAATGTTGCCCCCACGCTCGGCACTGTCGTGTCCTCGCTGCCCCCCGAGGGGGAGCATTTCGCCTTGGGACGGCCCGGCGGCGAAACTGTTGCCCCCACGCTCGCCACTGGCGTGTCCTCGCCGCCCCCCGAGGGGAAGCATTTCGCCTTGGGACGGCCCGGCGGCGAAACTGTCGCCCCCACGCTCGCCATTGGCGTGTCATCACCACGGTTTCGCGATTTCGATGATTTCCTGATGTCGCTGAGCCAGGAAAAGCGAAAAAAAATCCGTCAGGAGCGTCGCAAGGTGGCGGATGCGGGCATCAGCTTTCGTTGGTCAAGAGGCCAGGACATCAGCAGCGACGACTGGGATTTTTTCTACCGGTGTTACGAACGGACCTACTACGAGCACGGCAATGCGCCTTATTTGAGCCGCGATTTTTTTCAGCGCATGCAGGACACCATGCCCGAGAACTGGCTGCTGTTCGTGGCCGAACACACGGCGGCAGACGGCGAGCGCGAGGCAATTGCTACCAGTTTGATAGCATTGAGTGCAGGTTCTGCAGAGGATGCGGACAGAAAGGAATCACAAAACCTGGTCGCCTACGGCCGCTACTGGGGAGCCCTCGCGAGAGTCGATTGCCTGCACTTTGAAGCTTGTTACTACCAACCGCTGGCCTGGTGCCTGGCCCATGGCTTTCACAGTTTTGAAGGGGGCGCCCAGGGCGAACACAAAATGGCACGTGCCTTGTTGCCGGTCAAAACCACCAGTGCGCATTGGCTGGCCCATCCGGCTTTTGCCGACGCGGTAGAACGCTTTCTTGATCGGGAGGGCGATGGCATCGCCAGCTACATGGAAGAGTTGGAGCAGCGCAGTCCCTTCAAGTCTTCCAAAACCCTGAAAAGAGCCCTCTAACAAGTCTTTCAATGGAATTAAATGCCGCACCTTTCTAGTGCATGCTCCAAAGTGTTGCTATCTGCCTACTGAAAGACCCACCAGGGTTCAAAAAGCGCCTTGAATGGGTGCACAAAGGTAGAATTTAGCCACCTCGGTGATTGTCCCGGGTGAATAACAAGGATGGATTTTTTATGAAAAAACTAGCAATTTGCTGCGCAATGGCTGCAGCTTTTGTCGCGGCGCCAGCTTCAGCCCAAGGCTATGTGGGCTTCGGTGTGGGGTCCTCCAAGATCAGCGGCGCGGACGGTACTGAAATGGGCTTCACTTACTCTGGTGGAAACGCCAACAGGGGTTCTGTCAAGGTTTTTGGCGGCTTTCAAATCACACCAACCTGGGGCGCCGAAGCCCAGTACACCGACTTGGGCAGCCGCGATGTGGTAGAAACCTCCGGCGGCGTAGTCACTGGCCGGGATAGCGTCCGGGCGTCTCAGTTCAGCATCGCCGGAACCGGCACCTTGCCTTTGTCACAGAGCTTTGCCCTGATCGGCAAATTGGGTGTGTCACAAAACAGGATCAAGGCTAGCGGCGTCAACGAAAACAAGAGTGACTTGCTAATCGGCCTTGGTGTTTCTTACAGCATCAACCCGAAAATGTCGGTGCGCGCTGAGTATGAGGATTTCGGCAAGATTTCTAAAAACGGTGGCCCCAATGGTGGCTCCATTCGCGCCAGCAACTACTCTGTTAGCCTGAAATACGCTTTCTAATTGGTGCCCCGTAGGGCGCATCTAACCAAAGCCGGGCAGTGACCCGGCTTTTTTGATGGCGCTCGCAGCTGGACCGATACCCGACTGACTTCCATAGGCCCGGGGCCAGCCGTTAAAATCCGGCCAATTTCACCGCCAAAAGATATGCCACCTTCAAAGTATTACGACGATGGGTTTAACCCGGACGATCTCAGCATCAAGGTGTCTGAAATGCTGGTTGCCACCGCAGACACCAGCGACGAATTGATTGACGATTCTGTAACTGAAGTCTTGCAGCTGCTGCGCAAACGTCTCGAAATGGACGTGGTGTTCGTGTCCGAGTTTGTTGATGGTCAGCGGGTGATGCGTTATGTCGATGTTCCTGCAGACAAGCCCGTGATGACGCTTGGCCAGTCCGATCCTCTGGAGCAGACCTGGTGCCAGCGCGTGGTGGACGGGCGGATTCCCCCTGTTATCAAAAATGTGTCGACGTTCCCAGACCGGGCGCAGTTGCCAAAGGCCCCTTTTGACATCGGTACCTACCTCAGCGCACCGATTTTGATGGACGACGGCCAAGTTTACGGAACACTGTGTTGCTTGAGCTTCAGTCCCCATGAGAGCGTTCATGCCCGGGATCTGAAAAATCTAAAATCGGTTGCGCAACTGATGGCCAAAAAAATTGAACAGGGCCAGACTAATTCCCGGCTCAACAGTGCTGCGGCGCCCCTGACATTGAAGCCCAAGTCCTGATCCGTGCTGGCAGCAGACTCTAAACTGCCGGGACCTCTTCAGTCTTGAAGCCAGCTGGCATCACCACTTCAAGCATTTCCACATCATCGCTGTGGCCGACTTCGCGGTGACGGATCAATGGGGGCTGATAAACACAGGAACCCGCCTCAAGCCGCACCCGTCCCTGGTCCTCGTATTCGAATTCAATCCAGCCCTTGAGGATATACACCAGCTGAAAGGTTGCATCGTGCCGGTGAGGTGTGCCAACAAAGCGCTCGCCCGGCGCAGCCCGAATGACATGTGCCACAACCTGGCCGTCGGTCGCCTGCTCGATTCCCAGATCGCGGTATTCAAAAAATGAGCGCAGACCGCGCTCAAACTGGGCATCTCGCGCATGGGTAACTGTGAACGGGCTGGAGGTCATGGCTTGCTCCCTGAAGAATTGTTGCCGCTGCGATTGGCCTGCGGATGAGCCTGATCCGCTGATATTAATCCCGGGATTTCACCTGGTCCAGCACCGCACGGAAGGCCGGGTGACGGGCCGTGCGCAACCACTCAAATGCCACCATCTCGGTGGTTACCAACTCGGCCCCATTGCCGGCCAGACGGTCAAACGCCGCGTCCCGATTTCGTTCGCTGCGCGAGCTGCAGGCATCGGTCACGACCCAGACGTCAAACTCTTCTTCCAACAAACCCAGCGCGGACTGCATCAGACAAACGTGCGCTTCGCAGCCGGCGATGACGATGGTGTTGCGGCCTTCAGGATCTTCGGGTGCGGCTGGCTTTTGCAGGTGTTTGGGCAGGCTGCGCGCATTACCTCCCTGTGAAGCGCCCTGCGCGGGCCTGCGCACCGGCGGGCGCAACCAGTCTGTCAGGCCGTCTTCAGCCGCATTGAAGTGCATTTTGGCCAGTATCATGCCGCCACCCACATCACTGCTGGCTTCAATCGCCGCAATCAATTCGGGCAGATTGCGCCCCAAGCCCTCAGGGTTCTGTTCGGTGCCCCAGACCGGAACCTCCATCGCTCTAGCCATGCGCGCCAGGCGCAGGGCGTTGGCCACAACCATTTCGCTTTCAAAAATGGCAGGCAACAGGCGGGTCTGGTAGTCAACCAGCACGAGCTGGGAGTCTTCGGCGTCTAGCAGCATGGTCGTTCCTGAAAAGTGGTTACAAACGGATTGTTGCAGACCCAAGGCCGGGTATTTTCCAAGTGCTTGTTCTTGGGATTCTTTAAACTGTGGAAAAACCGGAGACGAATCCATGAATGCACCCGCCCCCACCGCCACGCTGATGTCCGGCGACGACTTTCGTGAATCGCTGCGCCGCTACAAACCTCGCGTGTTCCTGGACGGCAGGCAGGTTGCCAGCGTAGCCGACGAGCGCGGCTTCAGCCCCGGTATCAATGCCATTGCACTGACCTACGATTACGCGCTCAAACCAAAATACGCACCCATCATGACGGCGCTGCAGCACACCAGCGGCAAGCTGGTGAACCGCTTGAGCCATATCAACACCAGCAGCGGCGACCTGCTCAACAAGCTTGAAGCGGTGCGCCTGGTGTGCCAGGAAACCGGCTGCGCCCAGCGCTACCTGGTGCATGATGCAATGAATGCGATTGGTCAGGTATCAGCCCGTATCGACGATGCGCGGGGCACGACAGAAAACACGGCGCGCTTTTTAAATTACCTGCACCGCGTCCAGGACCAGGATTTGACCCTGGGCATTGCCATGACGGATGCCAAAGGCGATCGCAGCAAGCGCCCGCATGAGCAGGCCAATATCGACAGCTACCTGCATGTGGTCGAGCGCAACGCCAAAGGTATTGTCATTTCAGGCACCAAGGCCATCGTGACCGGTGCGCCCTATATGCACGAGCTGCTAGTCATGCCCTGCCGCAACATGGGAAAAGACGACGCTGACTTCGCCGTCTGCTGCGCGGTGCCGATTGATGCGCCGGGCATCACCATCATTGCGCGGCCCGCTGGCCGCCCCGGTGAAAAGGTCGAGCATGGCGCCGCCCTGTTCAGCCGCAAATACGGCCAGAGCACGGGTGTCGTGATGTTCGACAAGGTATTGGTACCCTGGGACAGCGTGTTTTATGCTGGTGAGTGGGAACACTCGGGCTACCTGACCTACAGCTACGCCACCCACCACCGCCACACCTGTATCGCCGCGCGCGCGGGCTTTGGTGATTTGTTGATCGGCGCGGGCGCGCTGATGTGCGAGGCCAATGGGTTTGATCCAAGCAAGGAAACGCATTTGCGCGAGCAGATGGTCGAGCTGATCACCATCACCGAAAGTTTTTACGCCTGCGGCGTGGCGGCCAGCGTGTATGGTAAGCCCGATGAACACAGCAAGACCTTTATGCCCGATCCGGTGTTTTCCAACATCGGCAAGCTGCTGCTGGCGACCAAAATTTACGACATGCACCGCATCGCACACTATGTCAGCGGCGGGCTCATCGTCACCCTGCCCGGCCCGGATGAAGACCACAACCCCGAGACCGGCGCCAAACTGTCAGAAGTCTTGCGCGCCAACCCCGATGTACCTTACGAGCAGCGGATCGAAACGGCACGCTTCATCGAAGACCTGACCGCCGGATACCAGGGCGGCTGGTACAGCGTGATCAGCCTGCACGGCGGCGGTTCGCCGGCTGCGATGAAGCAGGAGATTTACCGCAACTACCCAATTGGATCAAAGGTGGAACTGGTAGAGCGCATTTTGGAGCGCGGTGTGAATGGCGAGGGCGTTCCACACGACCCAACCCGCGCCATCACTCAAAACCGCCAGCCGGGCAAATGCTGCGACACCGGCTGCACCACGCCCGGACAACCCGTCATGGTGGATCTGCCAAGCGTCGAGGCAAATTTGCCGTCGCGACGCTTGAATCAGGGATAAAAAAGGCCGCTAACGCTCGTACTTATTGATCATAATGCTATATTTAATATAGCATTTAATCTTGGGCATCTCGACTTTTTCGCACCTCAGGTGGGTTGCGCCGGCAATTGGGCGAACTTGAGCAATCGTGTGGCTAGCAGCGTTTCGGCCAGAAAGCACACCAATGCGGACAGAAAACACACAACACCTGCTAAGAAGCAGATGGTGGCGATTTTGAGGAAGGGCAGATCACTGGTCTCGCCCAAAAAAAGCAGAATGATGGTGCTGCCAATCAGCAGCGCGCAAAAAGTCAGCAAGGCAATGCTGCTGTTGACCAGCCAGCCCCGGTAGCGCAGCTGCTGGAGTTCGGCATAGATTTTGAGGGCCTTGAGGCGCTCCGCTACTCCTATTTCAAGTTGGCCTTCCAGCCAACGCGCACGGTCGATGATGCGTGCCAGTCGACCAGCTACCGCGGCAATCATGCTGGACACCGCAGTCAGTAAAAACACTGGCGCTACCGCCAGCTGTATGGCGTGTGAGACGGTGGCAAGGTCGGGAGCAAAGAGCATGGCGCCAGCAGGTAAATGAGAGGGACAAGGGCTTTGGTATTTTGCCATGGCCACACCTGCAAACCGAAGCGAGCCCAACGCCTCGTCGTGGTGAGTTTTGCTGATGCCGAAATGCGCCCGAAAAGATTACAGCTATTTGTGGGTGTTGGGTTACAACCCCAAATCGCTGAGTCCGGGATGGTCGTCAGGGCGACGCCCAAGCTGCCAGTGAAACTTGCGGTCTTCGACCTTGATCGGCAGGTCATTGATGCTGGCATGACGCACCGCCATCAGGCCATTGTCGTCAAATTCCCAGTTTTCGTTACCGTAAGAGCGAAACCAGTTGCCGGCATCGTCGTGCCACTCGTAGGCAAAGCGCACAGCAATCCGGTTGGCCGAAAAGGCCCAGATTTCCTTGATCAGCCGGTAATCCAGTTCTCTGGCCCACTTGCGCGACAGCAGGCCGACAATTTCTGTCCTGCCAGTCACGAACTCGGCCCGGTTGCGCCAGTTACTTTGCGGCGTGTAGGCCAGTGCTACCCGTTGCGGGTCACGCGCATTCCAGCCGTCTTCGGCAGCCCGGACTTTTTGAACGGCGGTTTCAAACGTGAAAGGCGGCAATGGTGGCCTGGATTCCATGACAGCTCCTGAAGTTGACGAATAACGACGGCGACGATGCGCTTGCCCCGCCGCCAGATTTTGGCACGGGCTCACCTGTAGATTCTTCGACGCCTCGCGCACTTCCGGGTAGGCAAGTTGGCAGCGCTTGACGACCCCTGTCATCCCTTACAGTACGCCCTAACAACTACGCCATCACCAACCGGAGCCCTCATGATTCTTGAACTGGTCGACATCCGCATCCACACCGGCCAGCAGGCCACTTTTGACACGGCTATACAACGAGGCGTACAAGACGTGATTTCCAAGGCTCGCGGCTTCAGGGGCTACAAAATCAACAAGGGCATTGAAAGCCCGGACCGCTATGTGCTGCAAATTTTTTGGGAAACATTGGAAAACCATACCGTCGATTTTCGGCAGTCCGCCGCATTCGCGGAATGGCGGGCCATCGTCGGTCCGTTTTTTGCGGGGCCTCCGACCGTTGAGCATTTCGAGCTGTTGGCCAAATCAGAATGACCGCTGACACGGCGGCACGGCTTATCAGCCGGTGTTTTCGTGGCCTGCGATCAGTTTGCCCAGCAAAGCCGACAGCTGTGCACGCTCGTCACTGGTCAAAGGGCTGACAATGCGTTGCTGCGCGCGACTGGCCGCGCGCTTCATCTTCAGCGCCACAGCCTGCCCCTCGATGGTGGTCCACAACAACTTGCGGCGTTTGTCGCCCGGGTCGGGCTCTCGCCTGACCCAGCCCTTGGCCTCCAGGCGGCCAATCACCGAACCAAAGGTTGCCGGGTCGAACGCGACCCTGGCCGACAGCGTGATCTGGTCTTCACCAGGATGATCCATCAAGGCATGAAGGATTGCAAACTGCACCGGGGTCGCATCAAAACCAGCGGTTTCCTCCATGAAAATCGCCACGGCAAGCTGCTGTGCCCTGCGAATCAGGTGTCCCGGTGCGGCTCCGAAGTTAAAACTTTTTGCCATCATTCCAGTTTAAACCTTCAGGGAATCTACCGAGAACACTTATCGTAAGTATACTTATGATATTCCCTCTGAGTTCAACCGCCAGGCAGCGTTTTCCGACAAACAGGTCAAATTCATGGCACACACTTCTCCCATCCTTATTTCCGGCGGTGGTATTGGCGGCCTCGCGGCAGCGTTGGTGCTGGCGCAAGATGGCCATGCTGTAACGGTGCTCGAACAGACCGCTACTTTTGGAGAAATCGGCGCAGGCATCCAGCTCGGGCCCAATATCTTTCGGATGTTTGATTACCTTGGTCTCACAGACGTGATCAACCGGGTCGCGTTTTTTCCGCCTGGTCTGGGCATGAATGACGTGCGCACGGGTGAAAAAGTGGTTCGTGTGCCGCTCGGCGACGTGGCCCGTGCCACTTACGGCTTTCCCTATGGGGTGATTTACCGGGCTGATTTGCACCAGGTTTTTCTCGACGCCTGTCGGGCTCAGTCCAATCTCACGCTTCGCACCAGCGCTAAAGTCGAGTCGTTCGCACAGTCGTCAGACGGCGTGACCGTTACCCTGGCTGGCGCTGAACCCGGTCAGATAGGAGAAACCCTCAATGGCAGCGCGCTGGTGGGCGCCGACGGCATGTGGAGCAAAATCCGCGAAGCCGTTGTGGGTGATGGCAAACCCCGTATTTCGGGCCATATCGCTTACCGGGCGGTGCTTAAGCGTGCAGATGTCCCAGCGCATTTGTGGAGCGAAGACGTGACGCTCTGGGGTGGAGAAAAAACCCACCTGGTGCATTACCCCTTGCGGCGCGGTGAATTATTTAATTTGGTGGCGGTCTTCCACAGCAACAAATACGACGAAGGCTGGAACAGTTTTGGCGACACCGCCGAGCTGACGGCGCGGTTTGCAGAAGCCTGTCCGCCCGTCAAGGAACTGCTGAGCAAAATTGAGACCTGGAAAATGTGGGTGTTGTGCGACCGCGAGCCCGTCAAAAACTGGACTGACCGGCGCGTCACACTGCTCGGCGATGCGGCCCACCCGATGCTGCAGTACTTGGCCCAGGGTGCCGGTCAGGCGATTGAGGACGCGGTTGTGCTGCGGGAAGCCCTGCGCTTCACGCGGGGCGATATTTCTCGGGCTTTTCAAAAGTACCAGCAGGCACGGTATCTGCGGACTGGCAGGGTACAGCTCACCGCGCGTTTTTATGGCGATATTTACCATGCAGCCGGCGTTCAGCGCGAGCTCCGCAATCAGATGTTCCAAAGCGGCACCGAGAGCGCCGGATTTGCCGGTCTGAAATGGATGTACAACGGAATCGAGCCGTCCAAGTTGTTTCAATAAGGCGAATGTGTGAAGGCTCTGATTAAAAAAATAGCATTGAAAAAAACCGATCATGGTGAAAGAAGCCACCATTTTGGGAAACATCATGGGCGAACCTGGAATCACAATCGAGTGACAAACCACTTTCAAATCAAGTTACCCATCAACTTGCGAATTAAGTTACCAGCATGAACACCATGGATATGACAGCGCCCACTACCCGTTCGCCCCAGGTACCGGACAGCGCCGCACGCAAGGCTTTTTATGAGGCCATCGCCCAGCACAGCATGACCCCGCTGTGGGAAGTGCTGCATGCGCTGGTGCCACAGTCGCCCAATACACCGTGCCTGCCGGCCCTGTGGCGCTACGCCGATGTTCATCCATACCTGATGCAGTCAGGCCAGCTCATTACCGCTGAAGAAGCGGTTCGGCGGGTATTGATTCTGGAGAATCCAGCGTTGCGGGGACAGTCGTGCATCACGCAGTCGCTGTATGCCGGCCTGCAAGTGATCATGCCGGATGAAATCGCGCCCAGCCACCGGCATACGCAGAGCGCGTTGCGCTTCGTGGTGGAAGGCCACGGTGCCTATACGGCCGTGGACGGTGAACGCACACAAATGAAGCCTGGCGACTTCATCATCACCCCGAGCTGGACCTGGCATGACCATGGCCATCAGGGCCGGATGGACGTCGATGCGCCGGTGGTCTGGCTAGATGGTCTGGACATTCCCATGCTGCGGTTTTTTGATGCGGGATTTGCAGAAAACGGCAACGCGAAATCGCAGCCTGTGACCAAGCCCGAAGGCATCAGCAATCCGCGCTACGGCGCCAACATGCTGCCGGTACGCTATGACGCGCCCTTCGGCCAGACCTCGCCCATCTTCAGCTACCCCTACGACCGTACCCGTGACGCCCTGCATCAACTGGAAAGCCATGCAGACATTGATGCCTGGGATGGCGTCAAACTGCGCTACGTGAACCCGGCCACCGGTGGCTCACCCATGCCGACAATGGCCACCTTCATGCAGCGCTTACCTGCAGGCTTTTCAGGCCAGCCCTACCGGCAAACCGACGGGGCGGTCTTCAGCGTGGTGGAGGGTTCGGGCAGCGTAAGCATCGAGCGAAACGGCAAGAGCTGGGACTTTGAATTCGGACCCAAAGACCATTTCGTGGTGCCGTCATGGCACACTGCGCGGCTGCAGTCAGCGCAAGGTTGTGTGCTGTTCAGTTTTTCGGACCGCCCGGTGCATCAGGCCCTGGGCATACACAAAGAGGAGAGATTGTCATGAATTTTGTTATTCCTGCGCCCGCCAGAGTTTCAGTCCCCGTAGTCGGTACCTCTGACCGATTCCCGGTCAACCGCATTTACTGCGTCGGACGCAACTACGAAGAACATGCCAAAGAGATGGGTTTCACCGGCCGTGAGCCACCGTTTTTCTTTTTGAAACCAGCCGACGCGATCGTGGTGGTTGACGCAGGACAAACTGGCAGCATCCCCTACCCCAGCCTGACCAAAAACCTGCACCATGAGATCGAACTGGTGGCAGCCATTGGCACCGGTGGCAAGAACATCAAGGCGGCAGATGCGCTGAAGCATATTTTTGGCTATGCGGTGGGCCTCGACATGACCCGGCGTGACCTGCAGGGCGAGATGAAGAAGCAAGGCCGGCCTTGGTGCATCGGCAAGGCCTATGACCACTCTGCGCCGATTGGTCCAATCACGCCCGTCGCGCAGGCGGGTAATGTCCACAACGCAGAGCTCTACATTCAGGTCAATGGCAAGGATCGTCAGCGCAGCACCGTCACCAAGCTGATCTGGAACGTGGCAGAAACCATTGAACACCTGTCGAGCGCATGGGAGTTGCAACCCGGCGACCTGATTTATACCGGCACACCCGAGGGTGTAGGCGCGGTGGTGTCAGGCGACACCATGGTGGGCGGCGTCGCTGGACTGGGCACCATCACGGTCAAGGTCACCTGACAGCTGTCGGGTTCGGGCTGATTGCGCCCCGCACAGGTTTGAATGTATACATCGTCAAGGGCTTGGTGAAAAATCCAACACGCTGCTGCCGAGTATGTCGATCACTCCAGTTGGGCCGGTGGGTTTTATAGAATGCCTGGCAACAGGAGCCAAGGTGAACGACACTCCATTGCCCACTGCATTGCCTCTGGCGGCGCGATGACTTGCCTGGTCGCCCGCTTTTTCCTTTCGTAGGTATCAACTCAGGAGATCTGCTGATGAAGACATTGACACCCTCCCCAGCCTTGCGCCGCTGGTTTGCAGCCACCAGCGCCGGTCTTCTGGGCCTTGTGACCAGCGCCGCACTGGCCCAGGCTTACCCGGCCAAACCGATCACACTGGTGGTTCCGAATCCGCCAGGAGGCTTTGTCGATACCTCAGCCAGGATACTGTCAGATTCACTGGCCAAGGTTACCAGCCAGACCGTGGTGGTGGACAACCGTGGCGGTGGCAGCGGCAACGTCGCCTACCAATTTGTGGCTCGAGCCAACGCAGATGGCTACACCCTGCTCAACTCTTATTCGGCTTATCACGTGGGCAATCCCAACCTCACGCCCAAGTTGCCCTGGGCTCAGAAAGATTTCGTCCCTGTGGCCCTGATCACCGTGGCCACCAACGTGGTTGCGGTGCACCCGTCGGTTCCGGCCAACACCCTGGGGGAGTTCATCACCTACCTGAAAGCCAATCCAGGCAAGCTCAGTTACGCCAGTCAGGGTAATGGCTCGCTGTCGCATATCGGCACCGAGATGTTCAAGCTGCAAACCAAAACCAGCGTGGTGCACATACCCTACCGCGGCTCAGGTCCTGCCCTGCAAGATGTGTTGTCGGGCCAAGTCCAGCTCTTCATCACCACGCCGCCGTCTGTGATGGGTCAAATTCAGGTGGGCAAGCTCAAGGGCCTTGCCGTGGCAGGCAAATCCCGCCATCCGGGACTGCCCAATGTGCCTACCACTGCCGAGGCGGGTCTCAAGGGATTTGAGCTGGAAGCCTGGGTCGGCATTTTTGCACCAGCGGGAACCCCACCCGACGTGGTCAGCAAGCTCAGCGCTCACATCAAGGCAGCCCTCGAACTGCCGGAAACCAAAGTACGCGCCGACGGCGCTGGCGTAGAGCTGCGCTACCTTGCGCCCAGTGCTTTGGATTCGCTGGTGAAAAAAGACACCGAGTTCTGGGCGAAAACCATCTCCACTGCAGGCATCAAGCCAGAATGAGATGCTGACCCTCAGCTGACACATACCCAAACTGGGAGCGGTCTGTGTGGGCATACCGTCGCGGCTCTTACTGCGAACCTCTGAACACCTACATTACAGGCGCGGCTGCAGGCACAGTAGTCGCTGCCTGCGTCCCACGAGTTTGAGTTCAACGCTAACAAGGAGGAATAATTTTCATGTCATTTCCATTACAAAAATGGGCGCTGGTTGCTGCCCTCATGGGTGGTGCAAGTTTTACTGGCGCTGCCCTGGCGGCCGGTCCTATGGTCAAGTCCCAGGCCCCGGCTTTTTACCGCCTGATGGTTGGCGATATTGAAGTCACCGCCCTGTCCGATGGGACCGTCAAACTACCGGTCAAGGACTTGCTGACCAACACATCGCCCGCCAAGGTGGGGGCGGCACTCAAGCGCGCTTTTCTCCCAGATATGGTTGAGACATCGGTCAATTCCTACCTTGTCAACACCGGGACCAAACTGGTTCTGGTCGACACCGGGGCAGCCGGCTTGTTCGGTCCCACGCTGGGCAATCTGCTGGCCAACCTCAGGGCATCGGGCTATCAGCCAGAGCAGGTCGACGAAATCTACATCACCCACTTGCATCCCGACCATGTGGGAGGTCTGATGGCAGGCAATGCTCTGGCATTTCCCAACGCGATCGTACGGGCTGACAAGGCCGACGTCGATTTCTGGCTGGATGAAGCCAAAATGAAAGCTGCTCCGAAAGACGCGCAAGGCTTTTTTCAGGGTGCGATGGCTTCGTTAAAACCCTACGCTGCCGCAGGCAAACTCAAGACATTTGAAGGCAACACCGAGCTGGTGCCCGGTGTGCGTTCGCAAGCCACTCACGGGCACACCGCTGGCCACAACGTTTTTGTGATTGAAAGCAAAGGCGAAAAGCTGATGCTGTGGGGAGATCTGATTCACGTGGCTGCGGTGCAGTTTGATGACCCCAAAGTGACCATCAAGTTCGACACTGAATCCCGTGCAGCCGCCAAGGAACGCATCAAAGCTTATGCCGATGCGGCCAAAAACGGTTATCTGGTCGGCGCGACGCATCTGGCATTTCCGGGCCTCGGCCATGTGCGTGCGGAAAAAGGTGGCAAGACCTATACCTGGGTTCCTCTGAACTACTCCTCATTGAAGTAATCAAGGCATCTCAAAGCGGGAATTTTCAAGGTCGCGAAATCCCGCTTCTAACATGCTCACGGCTGACCGGTTTCTGAAAGTCTAAGTGGTGATCAGCCCACATTTCGACTCATTAGATTGCTATAATTAGCATAGCATTTCTGATGTTTGACCCGGTCGGCCGCGGTAGCGTTTGAATCGCTAAATTCGTTACACTCCGGCGATGCACCGACCTCCCATCAAACACTGCCGCGTCTGCGGCGCAGCAGTGGCCTACCGATTGCCTGATGATGGCGACACCCGGCAACGTGCGGTGTGCCCGGCATGCCACACGGTGCATTACGACAACCCTTTGAACGTGGTCGGAACGGTGCCGGTATGGGGTGATGACGGCAGCCAGGTGCTGCTGTGCAAGCGCAATATTGAACCCCGCCGCGGTAAATGGACTTTGCCAGCAGGCTTCATGGAGCTCGGTGAAACCACCGCCGAGGGCGCGGCACGGGAAACCGTCGAAGAGGCCGGTGCCAGCTTTGAAATGCAGGCGCTGTTTACCGTGATGAATGTCGTCCGGGTCGGACAGGTTCACCTGTTTTACCGAGCTAAATTGCTCAGCCCGGACTTCAATCCCGGGCACGAAAGTATGGAAGCGCGCTTGTTTTCGGAATCAGAAATTCCGTGGGGAGAAATCGCGTTCAAGACAGTCAAAGAAACATTGGAACGCTATTTCGCCGATCTCCGGGCCGGCAGTTTCGGCTTCCACACTGTCGATATCGACTGAGCGCGCTGCGGAGCGCAGCGCGCGCCCGACCGTCTAGGCCCGATTAGCCTTGGCGTAATTCGCAATTCCGTCGGTGATCTCTTTTTGCGCGGCAGCAGGACCTTCCCAACCGCCAATCTTGACCCATTTGCCCTCTTCCAGATCTTTGTAATGCTCAAAAAAATGGGCGATGGTCTTGAGCCGCAAGGGATTCATGTCCTCGGGCTTTTTCCAGTGGCTATACAGCGAGCACTTTTTGTCTACCGGTACGGCCAGTACCTTGCCGTCCTCGCCCGCCTCGTCAAGCATTTTCAAGATGCCGATGGCACGGCAGGTCACCACCACGCCCGGAATGAGCGGCACGGGCGTGATCACCAGCACGTCGACCGGGTCGCCATCGCCGCTGATGGTTTTTGGCACATACCCGTAGTTGGTCGGGTAGTGCATGGACGTGCTCATGAAGCGGTCCACGAAGATGGCGCCAGATTCCTTGTCGACTTCGTACTTCACCGGATCGGCGTTCATCGGGATTTCGATGATCACATTGAATGACTCGGGCACGTTTTTACCGGGGGAAACTTTATCGAGGGACATAATTTTTTTAGGTTTTGATAAAAGCAGGAGAACCTACGATAACAAAATGGGCGCTCACAGCGCATGGTCGCAAGCTCAGTATTTACCCTCAGTTTGCCGATTCAAGCAACGCCACGCAACAAGTTGGCTCTGTTTGCGTTAAATTTGGAAGGTTGGCCAATCGACTCCACGCCTTTGGTGAGAGCAGCGAGGAAGCAACGCAGCGGGGGTGATCTCACCACACTGGCGTTGGGCACCCCCTCCAAGCAAAACACAAGGTAGGAGAATTTCATATGTCAGGTATGACAGGCAACTCGGCCATCTTTCTCGCGCTCGCGTGCGGACTGATTGCCGTCGGTTATGGAGTCTGGGCACGCAGCTGGATTCTTTCTCAGGACGCGGGCAACTCGCGCATGCAGGAAATTGCAGCAGCCATCCAAACAGGGGCTGCCGCGTATCTGGCCCGGCAATACAAAACCATTGCCATCGTTGGCATCATTCTGGCGATTCTGATCGGGATTTTTCTTGATGGGAAAACCGCCATAGGATTTATCATTGGCGCGGTGCTGTCAGGCGCCTGCGGCTTTATTGGCATGAACGTTTCGGTGCGTGCCAATGTGCGTACAGCGCAGGCGGCCACCCGCGGAATCGGGCCGGCGCTGGATGTGGCCTTTCGCGGAGGCGCTATCACTGGCATGCTGGTCGTGGGCCTGGGCCTGCTGGGCGTGACCGGTTTTTACTGGTTTCTGGTCGCCAATGGCAACCTGACGCCTGACAAGAAACTCGCCGACCTGCTCAATCCGCTGATTGGCTTTGCCTTTGGCTCCTCGCTGATTTCGATTTTTGCGCGACTCGGTGGTGGCATTTTCACCAAGGGCGCCGACGTCGGTGCTGACCTGGTCGGAAAAGTCGAGGCTGGCATTCCGGAGGACGATCCACGTAACCCGGCCGTGATTGCCGACAACGTTGGTGACAACGTTGGCGACTGCGCCGGCATGGCCGCTGACCTGTTTGAAACCTATGCCGTGACACTGATTGCCACCATGGTCCTGGGCGCGCTGCTCGTCTCCGCCGCGCCGGTCAACGCGGCGCTGTATCCCCTGGCCCTGGGCGCAGTGTCTATCGTCGCATCGATTATTGGCTGCTTTTTTGTCAAGGCCTCACCCGGCATGAAAAACGTGATGCCTGCCTTGTACAAGGGATTGGCCATAGCCGGCTTGCTGTCACTGATCGCGTTTTACTTTGTCACCGTCTGGATCATGCCCGACAACGCGATAACCGCCAGCGGCAGCCAGATGAAGCTTTTCGGCGCCTGCGCCGTGGGGCTAGTGCTGACCGCTGCACTGGTCTGGGTCACAGAGTACTACACCGGCACGCAGTATGCGCCAGTCAAGCACATTGCCCAGGCATCAACCACCGGGCACGGCACCAACATCATTGCTGGTTTGGGTGTGTCCATGCGCTCAACCGCTTGGCCAGTGGTGTTTGTCTGTGTCGCCATCCTGGTGTCGTTCAAACTCGCCGGCTTGTTCGGTATCGCCATTGCCGCAACCTCCATGCTGAGCATGGCGGGCATCGTGGTGGCGCTCGACGCTTACGGTCCGATTACCGACAACGCTGGCGGCATCGCCGAAATGGCCGACATGCCACCCGAAGTGCGTGCTGTGACTGACCCGCTCGACGCTGTGGGCAACACCACCAAGGCTGTGACTAAGGGCTATGCGATTGGCTCGGCTGGCTTAGCCGCACTGGTGCTGTTTGCCGACTACACCCACAAGCTCGAGAGCTACGGCCGCGCCATCAGCTTTGATTTGTCTGACCCGATGGTGATCGTGGGCCTCTTCATCGGTGGCTTGATTCCTTACTTGTTTGGTGCCATGGCCATGGAAGCCGTGGGCCGTGCCGCGGGCTCGGTGGTGGTTGAAGTACGCCGCCAGTTCTCTGACGGTCAGATCATGGCCGGTAACCGCAAGCCCGATTACAGCGCTGCCGTGGACATGCTGACGACGTCGGCCATCAAGGAAATGATCATCCCGTCGCTGCTGCCGGTGATCGTGCCGATTGTGGTCGGTCTGCTGCTCGGCCCCAAGGCGCTCGGCGGCATGCTGATGGGCACCATCGTGACCGGCCTGTTCGTGGCGATTTCCATGTGTACCGGCGGCGGTGCATGGGACAACGCCAAGAAATACATTGAGGATGGC
>JANOLL010000270.1:0-6076 GCA_031419775.1 Polaromonas sp.
CTGCTGGTGAAGCCTCTGCAGCAGCTCTGGATCGTGGCGGGCGCTGCCTGGGTACTGGTGGGCGCGTGGCTGTTGCATCACGGTGTGCCGGGTTGGTCTGCGCTGCCCAGAGCATGGCGACTGACGGGTGGCGTGGCGATGCTGTGGCTGGCCTGGCTGGCTGTGGCGCAGGCTAGGGTGCTCGGCATCAGTTTCCTGTTGTCCATCCTGCTGCTGGTGTGGGTGGCTGATATTTCTGCCTATTTCGCCGGGCGCGCGCTGGGCGGAAGGTTTATCAAGCGCAAATTGGCGCCTTCCATCAGCCCCGGCAAAAGTTGGGAGGGTGTGTTGGGCGGCATGGCGGGCGTGGTTGTCTTGGCCTGCCTGGGGTTTGCGCTGGACGGCAGTTCATCAGGCTCAAACGGGGGGGGCTGGAGCGGAAGTTTTTTTGCCCGTTTCGGAATGCGTCATGGTGTCATGCTGATGCTGCTGTCGGTGGTGTTTCTGGCAGCCATGAGTGTGGTGGGCGACCTGGTCGAATCCCTGGTCAAGCGGAGCGCCAAGGCTAAGGATTCGAGTGGCCTGTTACCCGGCCATGGCGGAGTGCTGGACCGTGTGGACGCGCTGCTGCCGACCGTGCCACTGGCCATGATGCTGGTCTCCCTTTAGCTTTTGCTTGTCTTTCATGCCTTCTAAGAAGCAACGCATCACTATTTTGGGGTCCACTGGATCGGTCGGTGTCAGTACCCTGGACGTGATTGCCGCGCACCCGGATCGCTTCGAGGTGTTTGCCCTGAGTGCCGCGACGCAGACCGATCTCATGCTGGCACAGTGCGCCCGCTTCCGGCCGCACTATGCCGTCATGGTCAGCGAGCCGCAGGCCCGCGAGCTGGCAGAAAAAATTAAGGAAAATGACCTTCCAACCAGCGTATTGGCTGGAGCTAGCGCTCTCAAAAATATAGCATCACATGATCAGACCGACGTGGTCATGGCTGCCATCGTGGGGGCAGCAGGCTTGGGACCCTGCAGGGCCGCTGCTCTGGCGGGCAAGCGACTGTTGCTGGCCAACAAGGAAGCCCTGGTAGTCGGTGGCGACATCTTCATGCACGCGGTGCAAGCCGGTGGGGCGCAGCTGCTTCCCATCGACAGCGAGCACTCGGCGATTTTTCAGTCGCTCCCTGAGGATCCCTCGACCTGGTCAAGCCGGGTCGAGAAAATCATCCTCACGGCCTCGGGCGGGCCGTTTCGCACACGAGACCCTTTTACCCTGCGTGATGTCACGGCGGACGAGGCTTGTGCCCATCCCAACTGGGTGATGGGGCGAAAAATTTCGGTTGATTCTGCGACCATGATGAACAAGGCGCTGGAAGTCATTGAAGCCAAATACCTGTTTGGCCTGCAGCCCGCGCAAATCGAGGTGGTGATTCATCCCCAAAGCGTCATTCATTCAATGGTGCAGTACCTCGACACTTCTGTCATCGCG
Organism: Polaromonas sp.; assembly: GCA_031419775.1. Taxonomy (GTDB): domain Bacteria; phylum Pseudomonadota; class Gammaproteobacteria; order Burkholderiales; family Burkholderiaceae_C; genus Polaromonas. Next base: position 1,463 of record JANOLL010000270.1, read on the forward strand.
CAGCTGGGCACACCCGACATGCGGGTGCCGATTGCTTACGGCCTGGCCTGGCCCGAGCGGATTGCATCCGGCGCCCAGGCGCTGGATTTCAGGACGCTGGCCAACATGACCTTTGAAGTGCCTGACCACAACCGCTTTCCAGGTTTGCAGCTTGCTTGGGAGGTATTGGCGGCGCCCTCCGGCACACCGGCCGTGCTGAATGCCGCCAACGAGATCGCGGTTGCCGCATTTTTGGACAAGCGGATACGTTTTGATCAGATTCACGCGATCAACCGTGCAACTTTGGATAGCCTGCCAGTGTCGGACCTGCGCGGGATAGATGATTTGCTGGCGCTCGACGCCGAGGCACGTTCGGTAGCGCGTGCAATTGCCGAACAACTGGAGTGTTGACATGCTGACATTGATCGCTTTTATCGTGGCACTGGGCGTCCTGATTGCCGTGCATGAATACGGGCACTATCGGGTAGCGGTGGCTTGCGGGATCAAAGTTTTGAAGTTTTCGATTGGCTTTGGCAAGCCTATCTATACCTGGCGACTGGCAGGTAAATCGACCGAGTTTTGCATTGGCATGTTGCCGCTGGGCGGTTACGTCAAGATGCTTGACGAGCGGGAGGCGCCGGTCGAGCCGGCGCAGCGGCATTTGGCCTTCAATACCCAGCCGCTGGCATCGCGTGCAGCGGTCGTCGCTGCGGGGCCGGTGGCGAATTTGCTGCTGGCAATTGCCCTTTACAGCGTAGTGAACTGGGTCGGCATACAAGAGCCTCAGGCGCTGCTCGCCAGCCCTGTGGCAGGGTCCGTTGCAGAAAGCGCCGGATTGCGTGGACGGGAACTGGTGCAGCAAGCGGCATTTGAAGGTGAAACGCCGGAGACGGTCCGCTCGTTCGAGGATTTGCGCTGGCGGCTGACGCAGGGTGCGCTGGATGGGCGTGACGTGCGCCTGGTGGTCAGTGAGGGTGCGGCGGGCGAGAATTCGGCAAGCGTTCCGACGCGCGAGGTGTTGCTCAAGCTGGGCGCCTTGAATGCCAGTGATGCCGATGCGCAGCTGTTTCGCAAGATCGGCATTCTGGGTCCGTGGACCCAACCGGTGATTGGCGAGGTGATGGCTGCCAGTCCGGCTGAAAAAGCCGGGCTGCGGGCTGGCGATGTGGTGCGTCAGGTGGGCGACAAAGGGGTTGTCGATGGCCAGCAATTGCGCGAAGCCATACGTAGCTCGGCGGCCGCAGGGGCTGCAGGGACAGCAGGGTCCGTTGCGCCGCAGACCTGGCAAATTGAGCGGTCCGGGCAGGTGCTGTCGGTGCAGGTTATTCCTGAAGTGCGGCAAGACGGCCAGGAAAGGGTAGCCCGAATCGGCGCTTACGTCGGTGCGCCGCCGGCCTTTGTTCTTGTGAGATATGGCCCGCTAGACGGAATCTGGCAGGGCACAGTCAAGACCTGGCAAGTGTCCGTGCTGACCCTGAAAATGATGGGGAAAATGGTGACCGGACAGGCGTCATTGAAAAACCTTAGCGGACCCCTCACCATTGCCGACTATGCAGGCAAGTCTGCCAGTCTGGGCTGGAGCGCCTATCTGCTTTTTCTGGCGCTGATCAGCGTCAGTTTGGGTGTGCTCAATTTGCTGCCGTTACCGGTTTTGGACGGTGGGCACCTGATGTATTATCTTTGGGAAGCCGTGACCGGGAGGACTGTGTCTCAAGCCTGGCTGGAGAGACTGCAGCGCGGCGGTGTGGCGCTACTGCTTTGCATGATGTCGGTCGCGCTTTTTAATGATGTCACCCGCCTCTTTGGCTAGTTCCACGGCGTAGACCCTCGTCAAATCAGGCCAACAGCCCCTTCATGCAAAAAAAATTCACTCGCTTCAAGCGCCAAACGGCTTCTGCCATCGTTGCCAGTTTTCTCCTAGCTCACTCGGCTTGGGCCATTGACCCCTTCACGGTGCGCGACATCCGGGTTGAAGGATTGCAGCGCGTTGAGCCCGGCACTATCTTTGCCTCTATACCGTTTCGTGCCGGCGAGACCTATACCGACGACAAGGCTTCGGCTGCCATTCGGGCCTTGTTCGGATTGGGGCTGTTCAAGGATGTGCGTCTGGAAGTCAACGGCGATGTTCTGGTAGTGATTGTCGAGGAGCGACCCACGGTCGCCGATGTGAATTTTTCAGGATCCAAAGAGTTCAACAACGACATCCTGAAAAAGGCACTCCGAGACATTGGGCTCTTCGAAGGCCAGCCTTTCGACAAGGCACTGGCAGACAGGGCCGAGCAGGAGCTCAAGCGCCAGTACATCAACAAAAGCATGTACGGTGCAGAAATTGTGACCACCGTCACGCCGATTGAGCGCAATCGCGTCAACCTTTCTTTCAGCGTGTTTGAAGGCGACACCGCCAAAATCAAGGAAATTCGGATCGTTGGCAACAAAGCCTTTGCCGAGTCCACCCTGCGCAACCTGTTTGATCTCGATACCGGCGGGTTTATGACCTGGTACACCAAGGCCGACCGCTATTCCCGCGCCAAACTCAATGCGGACATTGAGAGCCTGCGCAGCTATTATTTGTCGCGCGGTTACCTTGAGTTCAAGGTTGATTCGACCCAGGTGGCCATCTCTCCGGACAAACAGGACGTCAGCATCACCATCAATGTCACCGAAGGTGAGCGGTTTGTGGTGTCAAGCGTGAAACTCGACGGCAATTTCCTGGGCAAGGACGAGGAATTCAAATCACTGGTCACCATCAAGCCAGGAGAAGCCTACAACGCCGATACCGTGGCTGATACCACCAAAGCCTTTTCGGATTATTTCGGCACCTTTGGTTTTGCCTTTGCCCGGGTCGAGGCCGTGCCGGAAGTTGATCGGGTCAACAACCGGGTCGCTTTCGTGCTGCAGGCCGACCCGGCCCGGCGCGCCTATGTGCGTCGGATCAATATTGGTGGCAACAGCCGTACCCGCGATCAGGTCATCCGGCGGGAATTCAGGCAGTTCGAATCATCGTGGTACGACGGCGACAAGATTCGCCTTTCACGCGACCGGGTTGACCGGCTTGGGTTTTTTACCGAGGTCAATATTGATACCCAAGAAGTCAGTGGCACAGCTGATCAAGTCGATGTGGCGATCAATGTGGTGGAAAAACCCACCGGAAATCTGCAACTCGGTGCAGGGTTTTCAAGCGGCGAAAAGCTCTCCCTGAGTTTTGGCGTCAAGCAGGAAAACGTCTTTGGATCGGGTAATTACCTCGGCATCGACATCAACACCAGCAAATTGAACCGTCAACTGGTGCTGTCGACTGTGGATCCCTACTACACGGCCGATGGCATTTCGCGGTCCTTCGACCTTTACTTCCGCACCAACCGGCCACTCGATGGCCAGGGCGGTGACTATGGCCTGAAGACGACCGGCGGCAGCGTTCGTTTTGGTGTGCCATTTACTGAGACCGACACGGTTTATTTTGGCGCTGGCTATGAGCGGCTGACGATTGAGCCCGGCGTTAATCCCCTGCCCAGCACTTATCAGAATTTCGCCAACCAGTTTGGGCTTACCAGCTCTGGCGTGCCGCTGACTGTCGGCTGGTCACGCGACAACCGGGACAGCGCATTGGTGCCCACCAAGGGCCGGTTCCAGCGTGTTTTTGGCGAATGGGGGGTAGCAGGCGAGACCAAGTACCTGCGTGCCAACTATCAGATTCAGGAATATATTCCGCTGAATAAGCAATTCACCGTAGCCCTCAATGGAGAGCTGGGCTGGGGCAAAGGTCTGGGTGGGCGTCCATTCTCCATCTTCAAGAATTTTTCGTCGGGCGGTTTGGGTTCGGTGCGCGGATTCCAGCAGGGCTCACTGGGCCCGCGCGACGGCGCACCGCCCAACGATTTGGCGGTGGGCGGACCTAAAAAGATCACACTCAATGCCGAGCTGATTGCGCCTTTCCCGGGAACGGGTAACGACCGCACTCTTCGCATGTTCGGATTTGTTGATGCGGGAAATGTTTTCGGTGAAAAGGAGACTTATCGCTTTAACGAACTGCGGGCGTCTTACGGAGTGGGTGTGAGCTGGGTCTCTCCCGTCGGCCCGTTACGCGTGGCTATTGCCAATCCCTTGCGCAAAAGAGTAGGCGATAGAATAGAGCGCTTCCAGTTTCAAATCGGTACCTCTTTCTAATGAAGAACCTTTCACGCAAAGTATTACTGGGTTCAGTCCTGGCCCTTGCTGCCCTGACAGCTGGCGCGCAGGAATTCAAGGTTGGAATCGTCAATCTGGACCGGATTTTCCGCGAAGCCAACTCGGCCAAGGCCGCCCAGACCAAACTGGAGCAGGAGTTCAGCAAACGTGAAAAAGAGCTCAATGACATTGGCTCGCAGCTCAAAACCTTGTCGGACAAATTTGAGCGGGAGGCGCCCACCTTGTCAGAGAGCCAGCGTGCCACACGGCAGAAGCAGCTGGTAGACCAGGACCGTGACTTTCAGCGCAAGCGGCGCGAGTTTCAGGAAGACCTTAACGCCCGCAAGAACGAGGAGCTTCAACAGGTGATCGAGCGCGCCAACAGGGTTGTGAAAACGCTGGCAGAAACTGAAAAGTACGACCTGATTGTGCAGGAAGCGGTTTACGTCAATCCCAAGCATGACATCACGG
>JANOLL010000271.1:0-3422 GCA_031419775.1 Polaromonas sp.
GAAGGTTTGCAGCAAATGGGCGGGGTCTGCCCTGATGCAGGATGAAACCTTGGCGCTGCAAATTGTCGAAGCGGTAGTGGCCGCCTGCCTGCCGCGCCAGGTGCCGGTGACGGTCAAAATGCGAACCGGCTGGTGCGACAGTCAGAAAAATGCGCTGGTGCTGGCGCGCGCTTTCGAGAACGCAGGCGTGCAGATGATCGCAGTGCATGGCCGCACCCGCGAGCAGGGCTACAAGGGAATGGCCGAATACGACACGGTAGCTGAAGTCAAGGCCGCCGTGCGCATCCCAGTGGTGGCCAACGGTGATATCAACAGTGTTGAAAAAGTGCGCGATGTGCTGCACTACACCGGCGCCGATGCAGTCATGTTGGGCCGCGTGGCGCAGGGGAAGCCGTGGATTTTTCGGCAGGCGGCCCATTTCCTGGCGACGGGTACACATCTTGCACCGCCACTTGTTGCGGAGGTCAAGCGCCTGCTGAGCGATCACCTGCTTGACCACTATGAGTTGTATGGAGAACTGACCGGTGTGCGTAGCGCCCGCAAGCACATTGGCTGGTATGTGCAGGCCCTGCCAGGGGGGATGGCGTTTCGCGCGGAAATGAACGCGATCGAGGACAGTGATTCGCAGCTGCGCGCCGTGGGTCAGTTTTTTGATCAGTTAGCCGCGCGGATGGATCGCATTCCAGAAGCTACGGGCAGTGAAGTGGGCCCCGAATCAGGTCAACTTCAAACTAAAAATGATGAGGCAACGCTTGCATGAGTAAAAAACACATCGAAGAGTGCATACGGAACAGTCTGGATGGCTATTTCAAGGATTTGCGTGGCACCGAGCCGGACGGCATGTACGACATGATGGTGCGGGTCGTCGAAAGGCCGTTACTGGAAGTGGTGATGCACCATGCTGAACAGAACCAGTCCCGCGCTGCGGGGTGGCTGGGCCTCAACCGCAATACCCTGCGTAAAAAGCTGGTCGAGCACAAGCTCATCAAATAAGTTTTAGCCGGGCATTCCAGCTTGGCCATGACACACTCCCCGAACTGTTTAGGTCACGATGAATGCACTGATTTCCGTCTCGGATAAAACCGGCATTGTTGAATTTGCCCAGGCCTTGCACGCGTTGCATATCAGGCTGCTGTCGACTGGTGGTACTGCCAAATTGATCAGGGATGCCGGGTTGCCCGTCACAGAAGTTGCGGAACTCACGGGTTTCCCTGAAATGCTCGATGGCCGGGTAAAAACGCTGCATCCCAACATTCACGGTGGTTTGCTGGCACGTCGCGATCTGCCGGAACACATGGCCGCCTTGAAAAAACACGAGATCGAAACCATTGACCTGCTCGTCGTTAATCTCTATCCCTTCGAAGCGACCGTGGCCCAGCCAGGTTGTACGCTCGAAGACGCGATTGAAAACATCGACATCGGCGGCCCTGCCATGGTGCGCTCAGCTGCCAAAAACTGGAAAGATGTTGGCGTCCTGACAGATACTTCGCAGTATGCTGGCGTGCTGGCCGAGCTGAGGGCCGAGGGCAAGCTCGCTGACGCGACCAAATTCGCCCTCTCGGTGGCGGCGTTTAACCGCATCAGCCAATACGATGGTGCGATCAGCGACTACCTGTCAGGCATTCAGGGTGATGGCAGCCAGGCACTGTTCCCGGGCCAGGCGAACGGCCGCTTCATCAAGGTGCAAGACCTCCGCTATGGTGAGAACGCGCATCAACAGGCGGCATTGTTTCGTGATCAGTACCCGGCGCCGGGCTCGCTGGTCACGGCCAGGCAACTGCACGGCAAGGAACTGTCTTACAACAACCTTGCCGACGCCGATGCAGCATGGGAATGCGTCAAGGGATTTGTCGGCCCAGCCTGTGTCATCGTCAAACACGCCAATCCTTGCGGTGTGGCTATAGGGGCCGATGCGTTGGAAGCCTACAGCAAGGCTCATCTGACTGACCCGACTTCCGCATTCGGCGGCATTATCGCAATCAACTGCACGCTGGATCAACCTGCAGCGCTACAAATATCGAAGCAGTTTGTAGAAGTTCTGATTGCGCCCAGCTTTACCGAAGAGGCTTTGGCGGTATTCAAGGCCAAGGTCAACGTGCGGATTTTGCAGATTGATTTGCCGCCCGGAGGCGACACAGCCTGGAAACAGGGCCGCAACGCGATCGACATCAAGCGTGTGGGCTCGGGTCTATTGATGCAGACCGCAGACAACCATGAACTGGCCGCTGAAGATCTGAAAGTTGTCAGCAAGCGCCAACCCACCCCAGCCCAGCTCCAGGATTTGTTGTTCGCCTGGAAAGTGGCGAAGTTTGTGAAGTCCAACGCGATAGTGTTTTGCTCTGGCGGGATGACCCTGGGCGTAGGCGCTGGTCAAATGAGCCGGATCGACTCCGCGCGCATTGCCTCCATCAAGGCGGCAAATGCGGGCTTGAAGCTGCAGGGATCAGCCGTTGCCAGCGACGCTTTTTTCCCGTTTCGCGACGGACTGGATGTGGTCGTTGATGTGGGTGCGACCAGTGTGATACAGCCTGGCGGCAGCATGCGTGATGAGGAAGTGATTGCTGCTGCCGACGAGCGTAACGTGGTGATGGTGCTATCGGGCGTGCGTCACTTCAGGCATTAAAGAGGCCTGAAGCGCAATCAATACGCTGGCACAGCGCTACTAATTTGGTAGCACTGTGAATTTACTGGCCAGCAAAGAAAGCCGATGCGGCGCCAACAGTCGCGTCGATATCTGCAGCCGAGTGGGCAGCGCTGACGAAGCCAGCCTCATACAGTGCAGGTGCATAGTACACACCCTGATCGAGCATGGCGTGAAAGAAGCGGTTGAACGCCGGGCTGTCGGTGGTCATGACGGTGGCGTAGTTCTGCGGAAGCTGCCCGAGCAGGAAAAAACCAAACATGCCGCCCTCGCTGTCGCCGCAAAAAGGCACGCCGGCCTGGTTTGCAGCCGAGGTCAAGCCAGCGACCAGGTCGCGTGTGCGCGCACTTAATGCTTCATAAAAGCCAGCTTGCTGGAGTTCGCGCAAGGTTGCCAGGCCGCAAGCTGTGGCTACCGGGTTGCCCGACAGGGTGCCGGCCTGGTAGACCGAACCCATCGGGGCAAGCTGCTCCATCACGGCGCGGGTGCCACCGAAAGCTGCCAGCGGCATGCCGCCGCCAATGACCTTGCCAAACACGCTCATGTCGGGCTGAAAACCGGGGATCAGCTGGGCGTAGACGCTCTGCGCGCCACCCAGCGCGACGCGAAAGCCCGTCATCACCTCGTCGAACACAAACAGCGCGCCGTACTGTGTGCACAGCTCGCGGATGCGCTGGATGAACGGCACCGAGGCGCGCACGAAGTTCATGTTGCCGGCGATCGGCTCGATCATCACGCAGGCGACTTGCTTGCCGTGCGTGGCGAACGCTTCTTCGATCTG
>JANOLL010000272.1:0-9548 GCA_031419775.1 Polaromonas sp.
CCTTGCTCAGGCCTGCTTGGATTTCACGATCAAGGCGCTTCTGACGCCGCATGACCGCCACGCTATAGCCAATGATGCCCAAAGACACGACCACAATCAAAAGCGTCGCCGCCGCATAAATGGACGGATTCACGCCGCGGCGCGCATACCCGAAGATGACCTGCGGCAGCGTGGTGACGCCTGGACCCGATAAAAACTCGGAGATCACCACATCGTCAAACGAAAGCGTAAAGCACAGCAACCAGGCCGATACCAGCGCCGGCGCGATGCTGGGCAGCGTCACCAAGAAAAAAACCTGCCACGGACGACAACCCAGGTCCATGGCTGCTTCCTCAATGGATCGATCCATCTCCACCAGCCGCGATTGAACGACGACTGTGGCATAAGCCATACCGAGCAAGGTGTGACCGAGCACGATCGTGACGAACCCTCGGTCTGGCCAGCCCAAAGTACGCTGCATGGCGACCATGAGCAACAGTAACGCCAAGCCCACGATGACTTCAGGCATGACCAGCGGTGCATTGACCAGACCGTAGAAAAGGGTTCTGCCGGTGAAACGTCGGTAACGCACCAACACAAACGCAGCAAAGCTACCCAGCACCACCGACAACGTGCCAGTAACCAACGCCACCCGTAGCGACAGGAAAAAGCCTTCTATCAGGCGCGAGTCCTCCAGCAAGGCCGCATACCATCTGAAAGAAAAACCGGTGAATACACCGTCCTGACGGGTACTGTTGAATGAAAACAGAATCAGAAAAATCAGCGGTGCGTAGAGAAAAAGATAGACAAATGCCATCCAGAGGCGCCCGCCATGATTTTCTAACCACCGCGAGATGTGTCTCACCTCATTTTTCATTTCAATGTTTTGATGAAGAGTCGCGCGTATCAATGGCGCGGTAGTACCAGGCCAACGGGACCAGGATGACGACCGTCATTACCACCGACAAGGCTGCTGCGCGTGGCCAATTGTTGCTGCTGAACATCTCATCCCAAACCACGCGGCCAATCATCACGTTTTCCGCTCCACCCAGCAGCGACGGAATGACAAACTCACCAACACTTGGAATAAAAACAAGCATGCATCCGGCAATGATGCCGGACTTGCTCAACGGAACCGTGATCAACCAGAATGCCTTCCATGACGTAGCGCCGAGATCACGCGCAGCCTCCAGCAAACGCAGGTCCATCTTCACGAGATTGGCATACAAGGGCAAGATCATGAAGGGGAGGTAGACATAAGTCATGCCCACCAGCATGGATACATCTGTGTACAGCATCACCATAGGCTCAGAAATGATGCCTAAGGTCAACAGCAGCGTATTGAGCACGCCCTGATCGGCCAAGATACCCTTCCAGGCATACACGCGCAATAAAAATGATGTCCAGAAGGGCAACATGACCAACATCAGCAACGCTGGCCGAATCGAGGCTCGGGAGCGGGCTAAAAAATAGGCGAAGGGGTAAGCAATCAACAAGCAGAAGAGCGTGGTCAGCAGCGCATATTTCAGCGAGGTTTTGTAGGCGTCGAAGTAGATGGTGTCACCCAGGGCGCCGCCGCCCGGGTCTTTGAAAATGGACCCGTAATGATCAGGTTTGAGCATGATTTGCCAGCTCCCCCCCGCCCTGTCTACCAATGGCGCAAAAGGATCGACTCCGCTTCCCATGTCCGTGACGCTGATGCGCAGCAAAATCAAAAACGGGAGTACAAAAAACAGGATCAGCCATCCGTACGGCACGCCGATGACAAATCGACGCCCGGTCATTCCCTTGAACCTCGAAAGCACGCTCATGGCCGTAGATTATTGAACCAGCACCACAGGAGCGGAACCGTCCCACCAGAAGAAGACCACATCGTCCAAGCGAATAGCGTTAGCTTCATGGCCCAGGGTATTCGTCTGGGTGATTTTTACCGCGCGCTCAGCTCCTGTTGCAACGATGAAGGTGCTGTAACTACCAAAGTAAGCAATTTCGAGGACCCGCCCCTGGAAGAGGTTGTCGACTTTGTCTGGTCTGGTTTTTGAGATCTGAATTTTCTCTGGCCGCACTGCCACAGTGACCGCCCTGCCAGGGGTGGCGCTGATGCCCTGCCGGGCCTTCACCCTGCCCTGACGAGTCAAGACTTCACAGTGGTCTGTTTCGACGTTTGAAAGTTCGCCCTCAAACAAGTTGACGTTACCAATGAACTCTGCAACAAAGCGGCAATTGGGCTGTTCATAAATTTGCGTGGGCGTACCGACCTGTAGCACCTTGCCCTGGCTCATCACCGCAATTCGTGATGCCATGGCCATGGCTTCTTCTTGATCATGTGTCACCATGACGCAGGTCACACCCACAGATTTCAAAATATTGACCAGCTCGAATTGCGTTCGCTCCCGCAGCTTTTTATCCAGTGCGCCCAATGGCTCATCGAGCAAAAGCAACCTAGGCTTTTTGGCCAAACTGCGTGCCAGCGCGACCCGCTGCTGCTGACCACCCGAAAGCTGGTGGGGCTTACGTTGGGCAAACGCTTCAAGCTGCACGAGTTTCAGCATTTCCTCGACACGTACCTGGATGTTTGCTTTGGGCATGCCCTCTCGCTTGAGCCCAAACGCGATGTTTTCCCATACATCCAGGTGGGGAAACAACGCATACGACTGAAACATCATATTAATCGGGCGCTCGTACGGGGGAAATGATGCGACGTCTACCCCGCCCAGCATTACGCCACCGGAAGTGGGCTTTTCAAAGCCGGCCAGCATCCGAAGCAGCGTGGACTTGCCACACCCCGAGCTGCCAAGCAAGGCAAAGATTTCGCCCTGGCGAATAGACAGCGTCACATCGTCAACTGCCGCCACTCCCTCAAAACGCTTGACCAGCTGATGGGTCTGCAAAAAACCCTCAGTCCAAACGCCCTCTGCCATCAAGCGCCTTTTTTAAACTGCGTAAACATATTGCTCAGCGACTGACGAGCCTCATTGGTAAAGCTCGCTGGCGCCACCATCTTTTGCAAGTTGGTCGCATCGGGAAACACCGCTGGGTCTTTGGCAATTTCCGGTTTTACTGCGACCAGACTGGCCTTATTTGCGGTGGCATAACCCAACTCATTGGTCAGCGATGCAGAGACTTCTGGGCGCAGAAAATAGTTGATGAAGGCGTAAGCATTGTTGGGATGTTTGGCATCTTTTGGGATCGCCAAGTTATCGAAGAAAATCAAGCCGCCGGTGCTGGGTAGCAAGGCCTCGATGTCGTTACCACTTTTATTTTCGATGGCTCGGGCTCGGGCGATGTTGATGTCACCTGCCCAAGCCAACGCCACACAGGCTTTACCGCCCGCCAGGTCGTCGATCATCGTGCTGGAGAACAGACGGATATGCGGACGGACCTTGGACAACATCTCGGTGGCTGCTTTGTGGTCTGCAACATCGTTCGAGTAAGCATTTTTCCCGAGATAGTGCATGGCTGGGGGAAGCACCTCGGTAGGAGAGTCCAGATAAGCGATGCCGCAGGATTTCAGTTTTGCTGTGTAGGCGGGATTGAACACCAGATCCCATGCGTTATCAGGTAGGGGAGTTGAGCCCAGCGCCTTGGCTACTTTGGCTTTGTTGATGCCCACGGTGGTAAAGCTCCAGGCCCAGGGCACCAAGTAAGCATTGCCCGGATCGACGGTACCCAACTTGTTCATGACGCTGGCGTCGAGATTGCCGTAGTTTGCAATCTTTGCCTTGTCAAGCTTCATCAACAGTCCGCCATCAATCTGCGATTTGGCGAACACGGCTCCAGGAACAACAATGTCGTAGCCCGTGTTGCCCGCCACCAGCTTGGCCTGTAAGGCCTCGTTATTTTCAAAGGTCTGGTAGTTGACCTTGAGGCCAGTTTCCTTCTCGAAGTTGGCCACCATGTCCTTGGAAATGTAGTCCGGCCAGTTATAAATGTTGAGGATTTTTTCCTCAGCACTGACTACGGGTTGCGTGGCATTGCTCGAGGCCCGGGGGGAGACAACGGTGGCCGGCGCATCGTCCTTCTTGCCACAGGCTGATACTGCGAGAGCCAGGCAAATCGGAAACCAAAACTGCTTTTTCATGAGCTTGTCAATTCCGGGAAAAGGGTCGGATAAGGGCAACTCGGGGTTTCAGAGTGGCCGCAGGACGACGGAATTGTAAGAGCTATTTCAGCAGTTTTCCCCAGCGCCGCCAGCGGCTTTCAAGCTAGTCTGAGGGGTGCGAGTGAGAAGGAGCATGTGGATAGCCCTGTGGCCTCATGGACCACAGCTCAGGAGAACAGCCCCTGGTAATGACCGCGCAGGATGTTCTTCTGAACTTTCCCCATGGTGTTACGCGGCAACTCCGAGACAACAAAACATTGCTTGGGAATTTTGAAATTGGCTAATTTGGCCTTGAGTGCAGCCACGATGCTGGTAGCGTCCAGGGTGGCACCCGGCTTGGCTGTGACAACTGCAACGCCCACTTCACCGAAGTCAGGATGGGGTACGCCTACCAAAGCGCTTTCGGCAACGCCTGGCATATCGTTGATATAGCCTTCGATCTCGGCTGGATACACGTTATAGCCGCCGCTGATGATCAGATCCTTGCTGCGACCGACAATCGTGAGGTAACCCCGATCATCGATCTTGCCCACATCGCCCGTCTTGAAATAACCATCGGCAGTGAATTCTTCCTTGGTCTTCTCGGGCATTTTCCAGTAGCCTTTAAAAATATTCGGGCCCTTGACCTGGATGGCACCAATCTCGCCTGTCGGGAGAACTTTGCCGTCATCATCCTGCACGCGCAGGCTCACCCCGGGCAAAGGAAACCCCACCGTACCGCCCCGCCGCTCGCCGCCCTGGTAGGGGTTAGAAGTCAGCATGGCGGTTTCCGACATGCCGTAGCGTTCCAAAATGGTATGCCCTGTTTTCTGCTGCCACTCATTGAAGGTTTCGATCAGTAGCGGCGCCGAGCCGGCAACAAACAGGCGCATGTTGCGAACCGCTTCGCGGTCCAGCCCGGGCTCGTTGAGCAAGCGTACGTAGAGCGTGGGCACGCCCATGAACACGGTCGCCTCGGGGAGTTTTTTGACCACCAGCTTGGGGTCGAACTTGGACAGCCAGATCATCTTGCTGCCATTGATCAAGGCGCCGTGCAGCGCCACAAACAGGCCGTGGACATGAAAGATTGGCAACGCGTGAATCAGCACATCGCCCGGCTTCCAACCCCAGTAGTCCTTGAGCACCAGCGCATTGCTGAGCAAGTTGCCGTGCGACAGCATTGCACCCTTGCTGCGGCCTGTGGTGCCACTGGTATACAAAATCGCTGCCAGATCGTCTTCTCCCATGACCGCCGTCTGGTGCTGATCACTACATTGCGCGGCCCGTACCAGCAGGGAGCCGGTCCGGTCATCGTCCAGCGTGAATACGTTTTGCGTACCGGCCTTGAAAGCGATCTTGCTGACCCAGCCAAAGTTCTTGCTGCTACAAACCACCACTGCCGGATCGGCATTTTCAATAAAGTACTCGATTTCCGCGCTCTGGTAAGCAGTGTTAAGCGGCAAAAACACATAGCCCGCGCGCAAAGTCGCGAGGTACAGCATCATTGCCTCGACGGATTTTTCAACCTGCACCGCGACCCGTGCCCCGGCAGGAAGCTTCAGGGACTGCAGCAAATTGGCGATCATGGCCGTCGCGCGGTCCAGGTCGCGCCAGGAGTAATGAAGTCCGTTATCAGTTTCCACTGCCTCCGCATCGAGTGACTTGGGGAAGGCAGCACGCAGGGCAGCAAACAGATTATTATTTTTCATGGACTTGAGCTGTAAGTAAGCAGAGGATTCAGACGCTTCCAAATCAATAGCAAAAAACCTTTTACCTAAGCGGGCTAAATGCCAAATGAATGATCAACTGGACTGCCAATATAGGAGTGGAGCGGCGTCGATGGATACGGACGCATTCTTCACTCCAGCTTGGCCCCAGAAGTCTTGACCACTGTCGCCCAGCGCTTGACTTCGCTGCTAACGAAACCGCCAAACTGGGTCGGCGTGAGGCTGCCAAATTCGGCACCGTTACTCGACCAGATAGCCTTGATTTCTTCCGTGGCAGCAATTTTGCGCAGTTCGTCAACAATGCGTGCCTGGATATCAGCCGGCGTGCCTTTAGGTGCCCACAGTCCGTACCACGTGGTCACGGTGTAGTCGGGCAATCCTAGCTCGCCAGCAGATGGCACATCTGGGAACGCTGCACTGCGTTTAGCACCCGATACCATCAGTGCCTTGATACGCCCACCCTTGATATGGTTGGCAGACGAACCCAAGCCGTCAAACATCATGTCTACATTGCCAGAGATCAAATCCTGCAAGGCAGGACCAGCGCCGCGGTAAGGAATATGTGTGATGAAGGTCTTGGTTTGCTGTTTGAACAGTTCGCCGGCCAGGTGGTGGGACGTGCCGGATCCAGCCGAGCCATAGTTGAGCTTGGCGGGGTTTTTCCGGACGAACTCCAGAAAAGCCTTGAAATTCTGCGCCTCCACCCGTTTCGGGTTGACGACCAGTACTTGCGGTACGTTGGCTACCAGTGCCAGCGGTACGAAGTCTTTTTCAAGGTCGTAATCGAGCTTGGGGTACATCGATGGTGCAATCGTGTGATGCACCGCGCCCATGAACAGGGTATATCCATCTGCCGGAGCCTTGGACGCAATGCTGGCACCCAAGGTACCCCCCGCACCGCCGCGGTTGTCAATGATCAGGGGCCTGCCCGCCAGCTTGGCAAACTGGGCAGAAAGGGGCCGAGCGAAGGCGTCTGTTCCGCCCCCCGCCGGGAAGGGAACGATCATGGTGACTGGCTTGATCGGCCACGTAGATTGGCCCCAGCTACTCAGAGGCATCATCACGGTGCCCGCTGTGGCGGCGACGCCGATCCTAAGTATTTCTCGGCGATTGCTTTTCTGTGCTCGGTCAATAGTCATGGTTGTCTCCAGTCGTTCTATGTAGAAAAATAATCGCTGCTTCAAAACTTCTCAAAGGTACAGGTCTTCTATGCCTCCAGATACCGGGATTTTCCCTTGCGACAGCATGCTGCGGTGCTTGTCCAGGCGCCGCAGATCATAGAGGTAATTCACCATTAAACCGTACGATTGCTTGAAACCCTTCGCTGAAGGATCGCCGGCCCAATTAAGGCGCTCGACACGGGCACCATTGCCGAGGTGGAAGCGCGCTACTGAATCAACAGGTTTACCGTCATCAAGCGCTTGGCCAAGGTAATGGGCAGCACAGTGCAACAGCATCATGCGCACGGGCGATTTTTCAGGCAACGCCGCCAATACCGATGCATCGTCCACAGCACTGAGGAAGTGGCCTGGGCTAGGCGGCTCAAACCCCACCGCACGACCGAGTGCCGCGCGCGCTTTGTCATCTACACTGGCCAGCATGGTCGACACATTTTTGCCCAACCATCCGCGAAAACCAGGGATCGGTGACAGTGTTGCAAAAGTTTTAAGTTTGGGAAACTCGTCTTTAAGTGTGTCCACCACACGCTTGATCAATGAGTCGCCAAAACTCACGCCGCGTAGGCCCGCCTGCGTGTTACTGATGGAATAAAAAATCGCTGTGGTCGCCCGGTCTAGGTCGGCAGCATCCGCCGATTCATCCAGCAGTGGCGTGATGGAATCGGCCATCGAGTCAATCAGTGCAACTTCTACGAAAATGAGTGGGTCGTCGGGCAGACGAGGGTGAAAGAAACCATAGCAACGCCGATCAGAATCGAGCCGATTTTTGACATCCGACCAGCTCTTGATGTCGTGCACCGCCTCATATTTGATCAGCTTTTCGATCAGCGATGCCGGGGAGTCCCAACTGATTCGGCGCAAGTCCAGAAATCCCACATCAAACCAGGTCGAAAACATGTACTCCATCTCGACGTCCAGCGCTTGCAGGCGCTTGTCCGATTTGAGGTGCGGAAGCATGTCGGCACGCATGTCGACCAGAAAACGAATTCCTTCGGGGAAGGCGCTGAAACGCTGCAACAGTCGCCTGCGCGGCGAGACGGTTGCGCGGCGATAGCGCACCTCGGCTACCGCTTCATCGGGTGTCCCGACAGCGGCGGCAAACTGGGCTTGTGCGATTTTGACTTTCTGTGCGTCCGCCACAAACTGCTCGCTGATCAGGAGCCACATGTCGCGCCGCTCATTGAGCGACGCCCCGGCATACCAACCTGCCACCCCCCGCGCGCGGCGTCCGCCTTCCACCTCGCTCACCTGAGGGTCAACGATCGCCTGCAGTTCCTGCAACGTGCGGCGCAGCACGCGCGGTGAAAGCGCCTCTTCCTTTTGCCGCAAGGTCGCAGACAATCGTTCCCGGGTTGAACGGCCACCAGGCAAAGCTTCAGACTGGTTTGTACCGCCGCCCTTTCTGGGTGCAGCTTGGCCCGATTCCGGACCGGGTGCCGCGGCCTTGACGTTTTTTTTATCGCCGGCAAGCCGCGACACACTTCGATTTAACCAATCTGCTGCAGTCATGATGCCACCCTTAAACGCTGACTACCGGCGAGTGCACGCAATGCGTCCCGCTGCCGGATGATGTGAGTGCGCATGGCAGCCTCTGCGCCGTCGCTATCGCGGCTTTTGAGCGCTGCAAACACGCTTAGATGCTCCGATAGGCTTTGTGCCAGGCGCCCCGGGGCATGCAGTTGCTGTTGTCTTGCAAGCTTGAGAATCTTGCGCAAATCCGCAATGGACTGGGCAAGCCAGCGGTTGTTGGCAAGCTGGATGATGGCCTCATGAATCGCGAAGTTTGTCGCGTAGTAGTCATTGATGCGGCCCGCTTTCGCATGGCCTTCCAGCCGCAGATGCAGCGTCGCCAGCTCGCCGAGCTCGGCATCGGTCGCGCGGCGAGCGGCCTCGTGAGCGCAGCGACCTTCCAGCAAGGCAATCACCGGGAAAATATCATCGAGGTCCTGTTCGGTCACTTCACTGACAAAGCAGCCCCGCCTGGGCTCGTGGCGCAGCAACCCCTCAGCAGTGAGCACCTTGAGGGCTTCGCGTAGTGGCGTGCGCGATATCTCTAACCGCGCGCACAAAGCAACCTCATCCAGGAAACTGCCCGGCGCCAGTTCCCCTGTAAATATCTGCTCCCGCAGCGTGGCAGCTACTTCTTGGTGCAGGGAGTTCTGAACAAGGCGCATAGAGCGGTTGCGAAAAACGGGTAGGGGTTAAAAGTGAACGCGACGAAGTTAAAGAGCGATTTCAGCCTGACCTTACCATTGCTTTTCTCAATAATTACAGGTAATTACCCGTAATTATGACGTTTGAGGACAAGTGGTAGGTTCCAGTGGCTTAAAAATCGCCACTCGCTCCATGAGCAAGACTCCTGAACTTGGTAATACGGCTGATGAATGCCAATTTGACCGTTCCCGTCGGGCCATTGCGCTGCTTGCTGATAATCACTTCGGCCACCCCAGGCTCCTTGCAGGCCTCCTTGGTGTAGTACTCATCGCGGTAAATGAACATGATGATGTCGGCATCCTGCTCAATTGCGCCGGACTCGCGCAGGTCGCTCATCATGGGGCGTTTATCGGTACGCGACTCGACGCC
>JANOLL010000273.1:0-5420 GCA_031419775.1 Polaromonas sp.
ACGCACCATCGCCGATCTGGCGGGTGCCGCCACCGTGCAAGTCACGCACGTCGCCGAAGCGGTGCAATATCGCCGGGCACTCAAAGCGGCGCACTGACCGCGTTGCATGCAATCAGGCCAATGGCAAGGGATTGGCTGGGGTGTTTCCGCCACTGGACAACTCTGAATGGGTACTGGGCAGCGACAAGGTATTGATCAACATCCTGCTGCATGGTGTCAGCGGGGATGTCGAAGTAGCGGGCGTGCCGTACAAGGGCCTGATGCCCGCGTTCAATCAACTCACCGACGCCAAGCTGGTCGCGACGCGCTCCCACATCCGCTCGCAGTAGTCCAACAAGGCCGCGCACGACGCCGTTTTCAGGGGGAGCTGAACTTAAAGCGCTGCTGGGTACCGGCGCCAGTGCACCCCGGCCGCTGCTGCGTCTGGGGTGCCAGCAGCATCGGCATCGGCGCCTGCCTTTCGGTGAAACGCACTGCTTTCGCCGGCATCGTTTTTGCAGCGCTGGCCTACGTCGCAGGCAGCTAGCTGACACTGAATTTTCCCGTCGGGAGTGCGGAAGGCGCACGCGAATTGCAGGTGCTGCACACACCAGCCACTGCATCGGCGATGGACGTGGTCAGTGCCGCGCAAGGCCTGCCGCCTCTGGCTGCCATGCTGGCAGATGGTTGCAACGTCACGGTGGTGACCTTCTTCTACACCCGCTTTCCATCAATTCGCCTATCGCTGGGCAACACGCTGCAACAGATGCAGACGGCGCTGCAGAACGTGCCGCCAGGTTCACATCCGCAGCCAGCGGCTCGCTTGTTGTACTTGAGTTTTGATCCCGCGCACGACGACCCCGATGCCCTGCGCGCCTACAGCCAGCAGATGCGGGCCGACCCTGGCATTTGGCAATTTGCCACGCCGGTCAACGATGTCGCCTTGCGGGCCTTGCTCGCGCGCTGGGGCGTGGTGGTTATCGCCGATGGTCGAGGCGGTTTTGAGCACAATGCGGCGCTGCTGGTGGTGAACCCACAAGGTCAGCCGGTGCGAATTTTTGACGCCACCGACAGCGAAGCGGCGCTGGCCTTTGCGCAGCATCTGGCCAGCCACAACGGCGTGAGAGGTTGACCGCCTGGCTTGAATCGCCTCGCGCACGCCAGTTGCCGGTGCGCCACCTGCCATGGGTCGGTCTGGCGATGTTGGCCATGCTGACCACCCCGCCGCTGCACGCGCTGCTGGAGGCAAGCATGGCCAGCCACATGCTTCTGCAATTTCCGGCGTTGATGGTGGCAGGCGCGCTGCTCGCTAGCGTCACCTCCGACTCGTGGCGTCGACGGCTGGCAGCATGGAACGCGCATGGCATCGCTGGGCTGACGTTTGTCGCGCTGGTCATGGCCCTTGCCATGGTGCCCCGGCTGCTCGATCTGGCGTTGACAGATGCGCGCTGACTGAAGTCGTCAAATTCACACTGCTGGTCTTGAGTGGCGTTGCTTTGTGCCTGTCCTGGCATGCAGCATCGCCGCAGTGTGGCTGACGGTCACCGCCCGCGCGCTGATGCAGGCAACGCCAGCACAGCTGACTTGAAAAGCTGATTTTGCTATATTTTAAATAGCAAAAGGCCCGGGGTATACCTGAGCCCAAGCGCTATTTGATCCATGCTAAAGCAATCAGCGCAGACGCAAGTTTGCGCCTTCTACCGTCACCTGGCTGCCCACCGCAGGGGCTTGTGAAATTTCCATGGTGCGGCGTGAACCATCGTCCATGCGGAGGCCGACCTGGTAAACCGTGACCTTTTTCATGTTGGCCTCAATCGCATTTCCGGCAAATCCACCGCCCACTGCGCCGAGCACGGTCGCGGCAGTCCGGCCATTGCCCTGACCGACCTGGTTGCCAAGCACAGCACCCAGCACGCCGCCGGCGACTGCACCCATACCAGGGCCGTCCGACTTGGTCGTGCGCTGAATTGGGGTGACGGACTCCACTGTTGCGCAAGACGAGCACGCCTGCTTTTGCGGTTGCGGCGCGGTGGCCGGGCCGCCGCTGGCGCTGGAATTGGTGGGCGCCGCAGCAGGCCGTGGTGTTGGCGTCACGACTTTTTTCGCCGGTGCAGGCGCTGGCTTGACAGGCGCGGCGGTTGGCTTTTCTACCAAATCGTCGCCGGCGGCTTGAGGCGCCAGCCCTTTGGGTGCTGTGGCCACAATTGGCGCGGGCTGAGTGAGCGCGGCTACCGGCGCGCTGGTGGCTGCCGGACGCTGATACAGCATGGTGCCGCCCATAGCCAACACAGCAGCGCCCAAAATGCCAACTGCAATCCACAAAGGCTTGGCGTTGGACGGTGCTGAGGACGATCCAGGCTGGACGCTATCGGTAGTTGTATTCATGGCAAAACCCTTTCAAAAGAAATGAAACCCAGTCGAGGGCGCAGCGCGGATCACACTTCAGGCGCCTCCGTGCTCAATTACGCGGAGAAGCCCTCGATGGATGCCAGCGTCCTCTCGCTGTTACTCAGTCAACGCGCGAGGATGCCATGTGAGCTACACCACATAGTAAACCGATGTGTGATTCTGTAACAGCGCCTCACACTAGCTTCAGGCCGCCGAGCGGACTGGTGTGTGCGGGCGCAGCTTTTCTAGCGCCCCGGCGGGACGCTTGCCAGAAACTCCAGAACCGCTGCGTGAAACAAATCGGGCACTTCCAGATGAGGCACATGACCGACGCCTTCGAACTCGACGAGTCTGGCACCGGGGATCAGCTTCTGCGCCGTTTTGCCAAGTTGCACGAAGTTTCCAAGCGCCTTGACCGCTTCAGGCGGCGCAAAACGTCGGCCAAACACGGTGCGGTCGAGCTGCCCAATCGCCAACAAGGTGGGCACGGTCAGCTTGGGCAACTCGCCAACAATAGGCCCCTCGTGAATCATCTGGTAGGTCAGTGCAGACACGCGGGCAAAGCGCGGATAGTCTCCGCTTTTTTGCACCCGCGCGAACTGCTCGACAAAGCGCTCTTGCACCGGGGTCCACACCGGGAAATAGCTCATCAAAAACCGGCGGTAGGTCTCGGGTGTCTGCGCCATCTCGAGCTTGACCAGGTTGTCCACCGTTTGCGCCGGGATACTCAGGCGGTAATCTTCTAGCCCGAGCGGATTTTCCAGCACCAGCGCCGAGACGCGGTCGGCATAGCGCCGCGAAAAATGCACACCCAGCATGCCCCCCATGGAGTTGGCGATTACCGCGACGCGAGGAATCTGCAAATGGTCCAGCAGCCGCGTGGTTTGAGTCGCCAGGTCTTCGAAGGTGTAGCGCAGCTCGGGCTTGGACGACTTGCCAAATCCAATCTGGTCCGGCGCAATGACGCGGTAACCCCGGGCTGACAAGGCGCGCATGGTGCCTGACCAGTAATCCGAGCCGAAGTTTTTGCCATGGAACAGCAGCACTGTTTGGCCGTTCGGCTGGGCGGGCTTCAAGTCCATGTACAGCATCCTGACCGGCTGACCCTGAAGCTCGAACTGCAGCGTCTCAAGCGGATAAGGGTAAGACCAGCCTTCCATCGCCACGCCCAGTGCTTCGCTGCTGGCATAGTTTGGGGCAGGCTGCTGGGCTGCGGCGCCGGTCGTCTGTAGCAGCAAGGCCAGCGTCAGGACGGAGCCGGCCACAGCCTTCGCGACAAGCCGTACAGACTGATCACGCTGAATCACCACATCAGAAGGGTTGCGCATAGTGCATGGCTTTCTTTGTCGTTGCGATGAGGCGGGTCCATCCAAGCAGCCCCGGGAGTGGCGAAGTTTACTCCGCCCGATCCAGTGGAAAGCCTCGCCGCCTTACAGATTGGGCGCCAGCAAGCGCTGCAGTTGCTCGGGCGTTTCGCCACGGCGCTTCGCCAGGTCCTGCAGCTGGTCGTCGCCAATCTTGCCGACGTTGAAGTAGCTGCTGTCGGGGTGGCTCAGCATGAAGCCGCTCACACTCGCGGCGGGGGTCATGGCCAGGCTTTCCGTCAGGGCCATATTGATGTCCCCTGCGCCCAGCAGCGCGAACATGTCGAGCTTGGCACTGTGGTCCGGACAGGCCGGGTAGCCCGGTGCCGGGCGAATGCCCTGATACTTCTCGCCAATCAGCTCGTCGTGGCTCAGGGATTCGTGCGGCGCATAGCCCCACAGGTCTTGCCGAACGCGCTGGTGCAGGCATTCGGCGAAGGCTTCGGCCAGCCGGTCGGCCAGCGCCTTGAGCATGATGGACGAGTAATCGTCATGGTCGTCGAGAAAGTACTTTTCTTTCTTCTCGGCGCCGATTCCGGCGGTGACGGCAAAAATGCCGATGTAATCGGCGATTTTCAAGTCATTTATGCCCCCAGCACACGCATTGGTTGCCTTGTGTGCTATCAATTCGGGAGTTAAAGTTTTCGGTGCCACGAAGTCGGCCAGACATCGACTGGGGCGCATCACGCCATCGACGGCCGATTTTTCGGTCTGCTGGCGCAGGCCATGCCAGGTCATCGCCACTTCGGTGCGCGACTCATCGGTGTAGATCTCGATGTCGTCGCCCACACTGTTGGCGGGGTACAGGCCGATCACACCATTGGCGGTGAGCCAGCGCCCTTCGATCAGCCGCTGCAGCATGCGTTTGGCGTCGGCATAGACCCGCACCGCCTCGGTGCCGACAACTTCGTCTTTCAGAATTTGCGGAAAGGGCCCGGCCAAATCCCAGGTCTGGAAGAACGGGCCCCAGTCGATGTATTTGGCGAGCTCCGCCAAATCGAAGTTCTTGAACAGCCGGCGGCCAATGAACTTGGGCGCCGGCGGCGTGTAAGTCGCCCAGTCGATGGGCGTGGCATTGGCCCGCGCTTTGGCCAGCGGCCACAATGCGGTTTGCTTTTTATTGGCATGCTGGCTGCGCACCTTGTCGTAGTCAGCATACAGCTCGCCGATGTACTTGGCCGCCTGATCGCTCAAGAGGCTTTGGGCCACGCTCACGCTGCGCGACGCGTCCGGCACATAGACCACCGGGCCGTCGTAATGCGGGGCTATTTTCACGGCGGTGTGCACGCGCGAGCAGGTGGCCCCGCCGATCAGCAGCGGGATTTTGCGGATGCGGAAGTGGTCGTCCTTTTGCATCTCGGCGGCCACGTACTGCATCTCTTCCAGGCTGGGCGTGATCAGTCCGCTCAGACCCACACTATCCGCTCCCTCGACCTTGGCACGCGCCAAAATCTCGTGGCAGGGCACCATCACGCCCATATTGACGACTTCGAAGTTGTTGCACTGGAGCACCACGGTGACGATGTTTTTCCCGATGTCGTGCACGTCACCCTTGACGGTGGCGATGATAATCTTGCCCTTGGTTTTGACGTCGGCACCAGCGGCTTCGAGCAGCAGCTTTTCAGCCTCGATGTAAGGCAGCAAATGCGCCACCGCCTGCTTCATCACGCGGGCGCTTTTCACCACCTG
>JANOLL010000274.1:0-12289 GCA_031419775.1 Polaromonas sp.
CCCACATCGGCACCGTCGACCTTGGCCCGCGCCAGCGACTCGCGCACCACCTGGGCCGCCAGATCGGTCGGGGGAATATCCTTCAGGCTGCCGCCATAGGTACCAATGGCGGTGCGGACACCGCTGACAACAACAACTTCACGGCTCATGGTTTGTCTCCTGATGGTTTTTCTGATGAAAAGCAAGATAGGGAGCCACAGGATACAGCCTGGCAGGGCGCAAAACCAGCCACCCTCGTTTTAAAGTGGATGGGTGGTCAAGCAGAGTAGAAAATTGCTATGAATTACATAGCTGCTTGCGCACGTATTCCCTGAGCTTGAAGCCTTTTTTGCATTGAAAGCAGGTGCCGATCCTTGCTCAGCAGCAGGGCCCGATGGGCCACCGCCAGATCAATGAATTTCTGGTCATCCGCATCGCTGCAGCGGATCGGGGCCCTGGCGGCGACCTCGACCAGGCGTGCATAGTGGTCAAATGTAGCCAGCACCCCCTCTGACGTCAGCTGGTAGAACTTCAGGCGTGGAATGATCTGCGGGTAGTCCAGCACGCGTGCCAGCTCGTCGCGCATCGGCTGGGTGACCAGCCAGTCAAGCCCGCCAGCCAGCAACTGCTGCTTGAGCGGCACCGATCCCGCATCGTTGAACACCCACACATCGAGCACGATGTTGGTGTCGAGGACGATGGCCTGGCGAAGCTCTGTCAAGGAATCGGTGCCGAGCTGGCAGCAGTTTTCCGGGCCGAACCGGCCACCATGTCAAACCGGAACAGCCGGCACTCGATCGGGCCGTTCCACATCGGGACGCGGCGAGATTCTTTCAGGCGCATCTTGCCCGGCAATTTCAGGTCCGGCGTCAGCACATGGGCGGTCCAGCCGGCGTAATTTTTCTTCCAGTGCGCCGCCAGTTGGGGGAAAAAGTCCGAGGCCTCGTCCCCGCTTTCCGTCTGCGCCTGCTCGCGTCCGGGGTTGGCGCGGCGGTCGCGCGGCGGCTCAAAGCCCGACTCGTCACGCGAATCCCAGCGCTCGCTCACGCCGGGCTGAAGCGGCTGGCCAAACTCGTCGATCGGCTGACCCTGAAACGCCTGTACGGGTGCAGCGCGCTGGTCTCTGGCTTGCATCGCAGGCCTGCCGGCTACACCCGCCACCTCAATCCGCTCGCCATAAGGCGGGTTCACCAACATCACACCCGACGGTGCCGGCGGCATACGCTGCAGCGCATCGCCACCCCGAAACTGCACCGCGTTGGCGACACCCGCGCGCTCGGCATTGCGCTCGGCAAAATCCACCATGCGAAACGACACGTCGCTGCCAAACACCGGCGCGGTCGGATCCGAAATCGCCGCTTCGGCCTGGTCGAGCAAACCGTCCCAGACATGCGCCTGGAAGGGCAAATACTTTTGAAACGCAAAGCGGCGGTGGATGCCGGGTGCGATATTGCAAGCGATCTGCGCAGCTTCAATCGCAATCGTGCCGGAGCCGCAGCAGGGGTCGTACAGGGGCACGCCCTCTTTGCACAATTGGTCCCAGCCGCTGGCCGCAATCATCGCGGCAGCCAGAGTTTCTTTGAGCGGCGCATCGCCTTTGTCCTCGCGCCAGCCGCGCTTGAAGAGGGGTTCACCCGAAGTGTCGATGTAGATCGTCACGGTATCAACCGTCAGGTGCGCATACACGCGCACATCGGGCCAGCGCGTGTCGACGTCGGGACGCACATCGAACTTGGCGCGGAAGCGGTCGGCGATCGCATCCTTGATTTTCAGCGCGGCAAAGTTCAGGCTTTGTAATGGACTGTGCTGCGCCGTGATCTCGACCTTGAAGGTCTGCTTGGGCGTGAACCAGATTTCCCAAGCCACACTGGCGGCGGCGTTGTACAGGTCTTGCTCGCTGCGGTACTGGTTGTGCGCAAGCTCGATCAGCACCCGCTGCGCAAGCCGGCTGTGCAGATTGAGCTGCAATGCATCGCGCCACGACGCCTGCAGTTGCACCCCGGCGCGCCAGGCCTTGCCGTCGATGCCGCTGATGCGCTTGACCTCGGTGGCCAGCAGCGCTTCTACGCCGGCGGCACAGGGGAGAAATAGTTGAAGCTGGTTCATAAAGTATGGGTTGCGCCGAGAAGCGTATGAGCCATCGTCTTTTCAAGTAGGGGCCGCGGGACTGGCTTTGCCAGACCGCAGGCGCAGCGGCCCCCTCGGGGGGCAGGGAGCGACACGCAGTGCGCGACCGTGGGGGCCATATTCATAACGACTTGCGCAGGTTGGCCGGCGCAATGCGCAGCGCCTCGCGGTATTTGGCGACCGTGCGGCGCGCGCATTCAATTCCCTGCTCTTTGAGCATTTGAGAAATCTGATTGTCGCTGAGCGGTTTTTTCAGGCTCTCTGACGCCACAAACTGTTTGATCAGCGCCCGCACGGCGGTGCTTGATGCATTACCGCCGGTCTCGGTACCGAGCGCCGATCCAAAAAAGTATTTCAACTCGAAGGTGCCGAAAGGCGTACTCATGTATTTGGCTGTTGTCACACGCGAAATGGTCGATTCGTGAAGGCCCAGCTCATCGGCTATCTCGCGCAGGACCAGCGGGCGCATGGCCAGCTCACCGTGAGAAAAGAAGTTTTTCTGGCGCTCAACGATCGCGGTGCTGACGCGCAGGATGGTGTCAAAACGCTGCTGGATGTTCTTGATGAACCAGCGTGCTTCCTGCAGCCGCTGCTGCAGCGCCTGGCCGCCCGAACCCGCGCCCCGGCCATGGTGCTGTTTCAGGGCATTGGCATAAATATCATGGACGCGTAAGCGCGGCATGACGTCTGCATTGAGCGTGACCTTGAAGCCCCGGCCAGACTTGACCACAAATACGTCCGGCACGATCAGGTTGCGCTCGACATTGACAAACCGGCGCCCTGGCTTGGGGTCGAGCCGGCCAATCAACCCGATGGCGCTCTTGATCACCGCCTCCGAGAAGCCGCAGAGCTGGGCCAGGCGCTTAACATCACGCTTGGCCAGCAGTTCCATGGGCTGCCTGCACACCACCAGCGCGGCCCGGGTGTCTTCGCCATCCCGGCAGTCGAGCAGTTGCAGACTCAGACACTCGGCCAGATTGCGCGCGCCAACGCCGGCGGGCTCCATATGCTGCAATAGCTTGAGAGCAATCGCGAAATGCTGCTCGAGCTCATCGGTCTGCTCCAGATCGCCACCGGCCAATCCTGCTGCCAACGACCCGAGACTGTCGTCCAGATATCCGTCGTCGTTGAGCGACTCAATCAGAAAATGCAGTGCAGCGCGGTCAACGTCGGCCAGCCGCAGACCGAGTGACTGGCGGTGCAAATAGTCCTGCAGTGACGCGTGGCTGGAAGCCAAGTCCGATGCCTCAGCGTCGCCGTCGTCCAGATTGTTTTTGCGGGCCGGCGCATCGCTGCCCCATTCGCTGTCGTCGGGCGTGGACTCGACCGTACCATCGCCTTCCCAGCTTTCCTCGAGCTTAGCCTCAGAACTGATTTCAGGCGTCGATTCTGTGTCATTCTGGCTGGTAGCTGGCGTATCCTGAATACGGACAGCTACAGAATCTGTAGCATATTCAAATTCCTGGTTATCCAGACTGACAGGCGTATTGGTGTGGTCAAGACCAAACTCTTCGCGCGGAGCCGTGTCCTCCGTGACTTCAAGAAAGGGGTTTTCGTCGAGCATCTGCTCGACTTCCTGACTTAATTCCAGGGTCGACAACTGCAACAGCCGAATCGACTGCTGGAGCTGCGGCGTCAGCGCCAAATGCTGCGAGACTCTTAGTGACAGGCCCTGCTTCATGAAGCGCAGCCTTCAATCGAAGCAGTTTGTTCAAGCAGAAGCCGCAGAACCGGCTTTGCCGGGCTGCAGGCGAACGCCCCCTTGGGGGGCAGAGAGTTACACGAAGTGAACGAACGTGGGGGCATCACATCCGGAAATGTTCACCCAGATATACACGGCGTACATCAGCGTTATTGACGATCTCGGAAGGTGTGCCCATGGCCAGCACATGCCCGTCATTGATGATGTAGGCGTGGTCACAAATGCCCAGCGTTTCGCGCACGTTGTGATCGGTGATCAGCACGCCAATCCCGCGTGCTTTTAAAAAACCAATGATGCGCTGAATCTCAATCACAGCGATCGGGTCAATGCCGGCAAAGGGCTCGTCGAGCAGAATAAACCGGGGCTGGGTCGCTAGCGCCCGCGCGATCTCGACCCGGCGGCGTTCACCGCCGGACAGAGCCAGCGCCGGGGAATCGCGCAGATGCTCGACCCGCAGGTCATCGAGCAAGCCGGCCAGGCGCTGGGCAATGTCGGTCCGACCCAGCGGCCGGCCCGCCGCATCGTGCTGCAGCTCCAGCACGGCACGCACGTTTTCTTCCACCGTGAGCTTGCGAAAAATCGATGCCTCTTGCGGCAGATAACTCAGGCCAAGGCGCGCACGACGGTGAATCGGCATGTGTTCGACCGACTGACCGTCAATCGTGATCTCGCCGGCGTCGGCGCGCACCAGGCCGACAATCATGTAAAACGAGGTGGTTTTTCCCGCGCCATTGGGGCCCAGCAGGCCCACCACTTCACCACTTTGCACCGCCAGCGACACGTCCCGAACCACTTTGCGGCTGCCGTAGGACTTTTGCAAGCCTGTGGCCACCAGGCGGCTCGCCGGCCCAGCTGCAGAGGCGGCGGCGGCTTCCGGCAGTGCAAGCCGTTCTACCGCCGCAGGTGGCGTCGCCATGTCCATTGTGCTCAATTCTTGTCCGAGCCGAGCGTGGTGCTGGGGCGCAGGCTTGGCATAGGTCCGGTCGGCCGTGCCGGAACGGCCGATCCCGCAGCGCCAGAGGCCGCCAGCCGGGGCGACAACTGGGCGCGAACACGGCCAGACGGATTGGTAGCCGAGCGGTTTTGAGCGCCGCCATCGACGGTGAAAACATCGGTGTTGTTGTCGTAATTGATTTGCGCGCCGGTGGTTTCGTCGGCCAGCACAGCACCGGCATACCGCCTGAGAACCGCGCGCCGGATCAGTTTGACGACATCGGCGCGGCTGTCGTACTCGATTCGCTCGGCTTCGCCTTCAATGAATTCGTCGAGGCCATCACGCTTTTTACGATAAAACGCCAACTTGGTAGTCGCTGCGATAACCGTGGCCTGCTGGTAGCCCTCCGGGTCCTGCCGAACTTCCACCCGCTCGCCGCGAATGATGGTGCTGCCTTTGGTGATCACCACATTGCCGGTAAAAACGCTGGTCTGCTTGAGGTCGTCGTAGCGCAAGGCATCCGCCTCGGCATTCATGGGCTTGTCGCGGTCAGCCCGTTCTGCCGCTGCAGGCAGCACCGCCAGCGTCGACAGGGCCATGACAGCGATCTTGAAAAATGCAGGGTATTTCATAAAGGCACGAATCTTGCTGCTTGTGAATGTGCCTGATTGTAGCCATGCCACTTCGCTCACCGCGACGATGCCGACCAATCCGGACGACTTCCCGGACTGACAGGCGAAAAAAAACCGCCGATGAGGGGCGGTTTTTTTGTTGCCAGGGTTGAAGCCCTGATTCGGTGCCGTGTCAGGACGGGTTTATTTGGCCTTGCGGGTCAGCCCCACCAGGTAGTCGGCCACCACCAGTGCGCGTTCCATGGTTTGCGCGACCGAACCTGAGGTGAAATAACGGCCAGCGACACCTAAAGCCGGTACACCATCGACTTTGTAGGCATCCTGGAGCAAAGTGGCTTTGCGCGCTTTGGTGGCAACCGGGAAGGAGTTGTAGGCTTCTAGAAATTTCGCCTTGCTGATACCCTGTTTTTCGGCCCAGGCTGTCACCTGGTCAGCGCTGGAGAGGTTCTGCTTTTCGACGTGGATCGCGTAGAAGACTTTCTTGTGCAACTCCTCGACCTTGCCCAGGCTTTCCAGCACAAAGAACAGCCGCTGTTGTGGCTCAAACTCCGGCCGGAATGCAACTGGCGCGCGCCGGATGGAGACGTCTTTGGGCGCCTTTTTAATCCACTCCTCCAGCTGAGGTTCAAATCGGTTGCAATGCGGGCAGTTGTACCAAAAGAACTCAACGACTTCGATTTTTCCGGGAGCGGCTTCGGTTTGCGCAGGCTTGTCGAGCACCAGATAGTCGGTGCCTTCCTGGGGAACTTTGCCCTGGGCGCTGACCGATGCTGGCAAAGCCAGGGCGCCGCTAAAAGAGGCTGCCGCCACGCTGGCGGCTGAAAGTGAAAACTCACGTCGTTGCATTCATTCTTCTCCAAAATAGCCTGAAAACCGTTTGCCGTTCTGCCTTGAGTCAGATCCCGAGGCAAAAGTTCAGCGCTGCACCCGTACCAGAGCGGTTTCGACTGCATAGGCATCGAGCTTTTCCTTGGTCCGATCAGCCTCTTCCTTTTTGAGAAATGGCCCCAGGCGCACCCGGTACACCGTACGTCCCGACTGTTCGCGCTCAGTGACCCTGGCCTGAAAACCTAAAAGCGACAGCTTTGCGCGTTGTTGCTCAGCATCTTCTGGGGTGCGGAACGCGCCAGCCTGAATGAAATAACTAAACGGGTCCACACCCGTGCCGGATGACAGGGTTTCTGGCTTGGCGTCGGTTCTTGAACCCGTTCTGGCCTTGACCAGATCACCGAGCGGATCTGACGACGCCGACGCTGTACCGCCAGGAGGTGCCGAACCGGCAGAATTGACCGCGCCAGCAGGCGGTGTCACGGCGCCAGGAGGTACCCCGGTAACCGGCGCTGCCGTACCGCCGGACCGGGCAGGATTTTTGCCAGCCAGCGGCGCGTTGGGATTCCAGTCCCGGTTCTTTTTGGCCTCTGCAGCGTCGCTGTCAGCAGCGCGGGACTGGCCCTTGTTCAAGAAAGGAACAGGTACCTTGGTCACATAAACGGCAACCGCCAGCGCAGCCCCCAGACCCAGCAGCGCACCAATGATCAGGCCAAGCAGGGTGCCTCCGTGCTGGGCGTCTTTTTTTACTGCTGATGGGTTCATGACTTGTCTCTTGTCTGGCCCGAGGGCGGCAGGGTTGGGCTCGTTTTTTAGGCGCGTTCACATTTTTCGGGGTGCGCTGACACCCAGAATTGCCAGTCCATTGTGCAACACCTGTGCGGTTGCGGCGACCAGAGCAAGGCGGGCCAGCTTGAGCGCTTCATCGTCCACCAAAATCCGTTCGGCATCGTAGTAACTGTGGTAACAGGCGGCTAACTCACGCAGGTAAAAAGCCACGTCGTGCGGAGCAAAACTGTTGGCCGCGTTGCTCAGCATCTCAGGGTATTTGGCCAGCAACAGCATCAAGGCCTGCGCTTGCGGACTGACCAGTGCAGACAGGTCTGCATCGATGAGGCTGCCAGCATCGCCGCCCCAGGTTGCCAATATCGAGCAGATACGGGCATGCGCATACTGGACGTAATAAACCGGGTTTTCGTTGTTTTTGCTGAGCGCCAAGTCAATGTCAAAAACGTATTCGGTGTCGGGCTTGCGGCTGAGCAGGAAAAAACGCACGGCATCTGAACTGGTCCACTCGATCAGATCACGCAGCGTCACATAGCTGCCCGCGCGCTTGGAAATCTTGACCTCAACACCCGCGCGCACCACACGCACCATCGTGTGCAACACGTAGTCCGGGTAGCCCTGGGGTACGCCCGCATCGGCCGCCTGCAAACCTGCGCGAACGCGGGCAATGGTGCCGTGATGGTCCATGCCCTGGATATTGATGGCCCGGCTGTAGCCGCGCTCCCATTTAGCCAGGTGGTAGGCCACATCCGGCACAAAGTAGGTATAGCTGCCGTCGCTTTTTCTCATCACGCGGGCTTTGTCGTCACCAAAGTCGGTTGACTTGAGCCACAAGGCGCCGTCTTGTTGGTAGGTCTTGCCGGCTTCCTTGAGCCTGGCCACCGCCGCATCGACTCGGCCCGAACGGTAGAGGCTGGACTCGAGGTAGTAGTTGTCAAAACGAACTGAAAAGGCCTGCAGGTCCAGGTCCTGCTCATGCCGCAAGTACGCCACGGCAAACTGGCGAATCGAGTCGATATCGTCGACGTCGCCCGTAGCGGTGTAGGCACGATCATCCGACTGAACGGACTTCTTAGCCAGGAAGTCAGCAGCAATGTCTGCAATGTAGTCACCGTTGTAGGCTGATTCTGGCCAACCGGTATCGCCGGGCTGGAGTCCTTTAGCGCGTGCCTGAGTGCTAACTGCTAGCGTGTGTATTTGAACACCCGCATCGTTGTAATAAAACTCACGGTGAACCGGCAGACCCTGGGACACCAGCAGGTTGCAGATGGCATCGCCCAGCGCCGCCTGCCGGCCGTGGCCCACATGCAGCGGGCCGGTTGGGTTGGCAGACACAAACTCGACCACCGTGCGCGAATCACTGACGGGCGACTTGACACCGAACTGCCCGGCCGCCCGCAGCACGTCCCGCACGGTTTCCTGCTTGGCAGCTGGTTTGAGCCGGAAGTTGATAAAGCCGGGTCCGGCGATGTCGATGGCCTCTACCCAGTTCTGGAAAATCGGGTGGGCCAGCAGGATGGTACGCAGCGCTTGAGCCACTTGACGCGGATTCTGCTTGAGCCCTTTGGCCAGTTGCATGGCAGCGGTGCAGGCAAAATCGCCGTGGGCAGCAACCTTGGGTGACTCCAGAGCGGCTTTTTCACCCGCACCGGGCGAAAGCTGTTCCAGGCCGGCAGCCAACGCTGCAAGCAGATCATTTTTAATCAAAAGCATGAGCTGATTTTACGTTTACCGACAACGCTGAATTTGGAGCCTGACAGAACGCATGTTCCTTGGCCTCTCCTCGACACGTGCAATCCCCGCTCGGAGACGTTTTCAGCCCTGCGACCGCCAGAAGTCCGGTTTGACGTAGCAGTCTTTCAAAAAATCAATCCACAAACGAACCCTTAGCGGCAGATGCTTGGCGCCCGGAAAAACCGCGTAGATGCCATTCGGCGGAGCGGCAAAGTCTTCCAGCAACGCGACCAGTTTTCCGCTTCGGATTTCGGCCTCTACTTCCCAGGTACTGCGCCAGGCGATGCCATGACCGGCCAGACACCAGTCATGCAGCACCTGTCCATCCGAGCAGTCGAGCGGTCCACCAAGCCTGAGATAAATCACCTGGCCATCGACCTTGAAGGCCCAGCCGCGGGTCTGCGATGCGTCGGTGGACAGCACCAGGCAGTCAAACCTGGCCAGCTCTCCGGGGTGCTCGGGGGTACCGTGGGTGTTGAGGTAGTGCGGCGTCGCCACACACAGTCGGCGGTTGTCAGCCAGACGCACACTGACCAGTGACGAATCAGGCAGGTCTCCAACCCGTACCGCACAGTCGAATCCTTCGCCCGCCAGATCCACCACCCGATCGCTGAGGTTGAGCGACAGGCTGACATCTGCATGCTGCTGACGAAACCGCGTCACCAGCGGCGCAACATACTTTCTGCCAAAACCGGCGGGTGCGGTGATGCGCAAATGACCGCTCGCCTTGATGCCACCCGCCGACACGCTGGCTTCCGCGTTGGCGATGTCCGCGAGCAGCTTCTGACAGTCCTCCAGAAACGCGCTGCCCTCATGCGTCAGGGTGATGCTTCGGGTGGTGCGCACCAGCAGCTTCACACCGAGGCGTTGCTCCAGCGCATCGAGCCGCCTGCCCATGATGGCCGGGGCCACACCCTGCGACCGGGCCGCGGCCGTCAGACTGCCCCGGGCAACCACCGCCACAAACGATTCGAGCTGCTTGAGTTTGTCCATCGGTCAAATGAATTGCAGGAAAAGCCTGGGAACTCAGCGGATGACCTGATCCGCTTTGAGCTTGTCGACCTGGGCAGCGGTGTAGCCAACTTCTGTCAGCACCGCCACGCTGTGTTCGCCCACTTGCGGTGGGCTGGATCGCACGCCTGGCCGCTTGCCTGCCAGCGTGATCGGCATCAGCGGAACACGCGTGGCGCGTTGGTCCGGAAGCAGCATGGGCGCCAGGCCGCCAGTCGCCAGCAGGTGGGGATCGTCAAACAAATCGTGCGGCCGTGTAATGGGTGCAAAAGGAAGGCCGTTTTCTTCAAAGACCACGCTGAGCGCCGCGGCGCTATGCATCGCCATTTTCGCGCGCAGCAAGGGCATCAGCCAGCTACGGGCGCGAACCCTATCGTTGTTGGTGACGAGGCTGGGATCGGCCTGCAGTTCTGCCAGCCCAAAGGCTTTGCAAAACACCGCCCATTGGGTATCGCTGACCACCGCCAGGAAAATCTGCTCGCCATCCTTGACTGTGAAAACGTCGTACACCGCCCACGCAGAAATGCGGTCGGGCATGGGTGCCGCGGGCTGGCCCGTCACAGCGAACTGCATCATGTGCTGAGCCACCAGAAAGATATTGTTTTCAAACAGCGCCGACTGCACGTGCTGGCCCTTGCCGGTGACGGCCCGCTGCGCCAGCGCCGCCATCGCGCCAATAGCCCCAAACAGACCCCCCATGATGTCGTTGACGCTGGTGCCGGCACGCAAAGGGTCGCCCGGCCGGCCTGTCATGTAAGCCAGTCCCCCCATCATTTGCACCACCTCATCGAGTGCGGTACGGTGCTCGTAGGGGCCGGGTAAAAAACCCTTGTGGCTGACATACACCAGCCGGTCGTTGAGCCGGGACAAAGTCGGGTAGTCCAGCCCCAAGCCGGTCATGGTGCCGGGTTTGAAATTTTCACTGACCACATCGGCCGTGGCAATCAATCTCAGCGCGGCCTCTTTGCCACCTGCCGTTCGCAAATCAAGCGCCAGGCTCTTCTTGTTCCGGTTAAACATGGCAAAAAAGCCTGCCCCCGCGCCGATCAGCCGTCGGGTGTTGTCGCCTTCGAGCGGTTCAATCTTGATCACCTCTGCGCCCAGGTCAGCCAGTACCATGCCGCAAGTGGGTCCCATCACCATGTGGGCGAATTCGATGACCCGCAGGCCAGCCATAGGCAAATCAGCACTTGGGGTTTGCATGATTGAGTTGTACTCTATTACCTTGAAAAAAGTATCAGATAAAACAAGTTTGAGGTATTTAATCTTTCGCCAAGTATCGAATAGAGTATGACCATGACCCAAACCCTCTCCAGCCCCGACATTACTCCCCGTGCTGTCCTGTTCGACGCCTACGGCACGCTGTTTGACGTGTACAGCGTCGGTGCGCTGGCTGAGCAGCTTTTCCCCGGCCAGGGCCAATCCATCACCGCCTTATGGCGTGACAAGCAGATCGAATACACCCGGCTGGTGACCACCAGCAACGACGGCGCGCATTACCGGCCCTTCTGGGACCTGACCCGCGCGGGCTTGCAGTACGCCTGCAAACGCCTGGCACTTGACCTGACGCCCGAGGCCGAAGAGCAGCTGATGAACCAGTATCGTCAGCTGACTGCCTTTCCTGAAAACCGCGAGGTCCTGCTGGCCCTGCGGCAACGCGGCATGGTCACGGGCATTCTTTCCAACGGCGACCCGGCCATGCTGGAACATGCCATCAAATCTGCCGGCCTCGAGGGTCTGCTGGACCATGTGATCAGCGTTGACAGCATTCGCAAATACAAGACCCACCCCCAGGCGTATGCTCTGGGTGAGCAGGCAACCGGCCTTCCGGCAGCGCAGATCGGCTTCGTCAGTTGCAACAGCTGGGACGCTTTGGCCGCCACCTGGTATGGCTACCGCACCTTGTGGGTGAACCGTTACCAGCTTCCGTTTGAAACACTTGGCACCCCACCCCGCTACATTGGCAGCAACCTGCGTGACGTCCTGACCCTGCTGGTGCCGTGAGCGGCCGCTAGTCCGTTTATATTTCTTTCTCCTCCCTGTTTTCCAAAGGATACCCATGAGCACGCCATCGACTCCCCGCACCGCCTGCGGCCAACTGCAGGTTGCCACCGTTTTGCACCGCTTCATCGAGGACAAGGTAATGCCCGGAACGGGCGTGGCCAGCGCCCATTTCTGGACCAGTTTTGACAAACTGGTAGCCGACCTGGCGCCGAAAAATCTTGCCTTGCTAGCCGAGCGAGACCGCCTGCAAACCGAACTGGATAGCTGGCATAAAGCTCACCCAGGTCCGATCACCGACATGGCCGCTTACCGCCAATTTCTGACCTCGATTGGCTACCTGGTGCCGCAACCGGCCCAGGTCAATGCCACGACCGAGAATGTTGATGCCGAACTGGCCCTGCAAGCGGGCCCGCAGCTGGTGGTGCCGGTATTGAATGCGCGCTATTCGCTCAATGCGGCCAACGCCCGCTGGGGATCTCTGTATGACGCGCTCTACGGAACAGACGCCATTCCTGAAACCGACGGAGCTGAAAAAGGCACAGGCTACAACCC